>JANYBU010000032.1 GCA_025360665.1 Nitrospira sp. | reverse complement strand
CGGAGTTCTGGAACAGCTGCGACGGGGTCGCAGATCGGTCACACCGTCGGCGGTATGGGTTCATTACGTGTGGCAAGGGCCAGCCGAGCCAGTCCGGATGGATGACCCATGCGGCGTCCCATGCGCGGTTCCGCAACGTGAACGTCATCGGAGGTCAGGCGGGATCATGAGTACGACCAGCCACAAGACCTGGCCGAAGCTGACGGGCCGGGACGAGTTCCAGTTTCTCGCGGAGCTGGTTCTGAAACGTTCGACCGGCGACCACACGCTGGTGTCGTTGCAGGATCAGCAGAGTGGGACGACGAGGTTTGCAAACAATCAGCTCGTCCAGAACGTCGATACGAGGCGCGGGTCTTTGCGTGTGACGGTGGCGTTCGGACGGCGTCACGGCACCGCCGGTACGACGGACCTTTCTGCGGGGGCGGTGCAAGAGACGGTGGCCAGAGCCACGCAGATCGCGCATGTATCGCCGGACGATCCGGAATACCTCCCGCCGGTGGAGCCACAGTCGTATCTAACGCCTCCGACGACGCGACCTGAAACTGCCGCGGCCGGCCCGGCCCGCCGACTGGAATACACGAATGAGGCGATCGGGCAATGCCGGATGGAAAATCTTGGCGCAGCCGGGATTGTGTCCTCGTCGATAGCGACGGTTGGAGTGGCCGCAAGTATGGGACTCTTCGCCCACGAAGAACGGACCGATGCACGTTTCAGTCTCACGGTTCAGGCAGGCGAGGCCACCGGCTGGGGTGCCACGGCCCATCGGTCCATCGATCATCTGAGGGTCCAGGAGCGAACACTCACCGCGATCGATAAGGCCAAGCGGGGCCTGGAGGTGCGCGAGCTGCCGCCAGGGCGCTATACCGTGATTCTTGAACCGGCTGCCGTCGCGGGGTTGTGGTCCTCACTACTCTGGACGCTCGATGCGAAGTCCTACGAGAAAGGCACGAGTGCATTGTCAGGCAAACTGGGCCAGCCGATCGTCGACAAGCGACTGACGCTCCGCAATCTACCGGAGCACGAGGATCTCTTGGGCATCGGGTTCACCACCAATGGATTGCCGACCGTGGCATCCGATTGGATTGCAGAGGGAGTGCTCACACAGCTTTCGTACGATCGGTTCACGGCGAAGGTGCGAGGGATCGACAAGATTCCCACGCTCGACGCCCCCTGCCTCTCAGGAACAGGACCGTCCTTGCCGACGCTACAAGAATTGATCAAGCACACGGAGCGCGCCATCCTCGTGACGAACTTCTGGTACATCCGGACGGTCAATCCGACCGATCTCACCCTGACCGGTATGACGAGAGACGGCACGTTTCTCGTCGAGAATGGAAAGATCGTCTCGGCGGTGAAGAACTTTCGGTTTCACGAGAGCCCTCTGCGGGTCTTCAACCGGATCGCGGCCTACACCAACCCGGCTGAAGCGATCACGTCCGAAACCGGCAAGCTCCTCGTGCCGGCGATGACGCTCCACGACTTCAACTTTTCCAGCGTCACCCGATTCTGAAGTTCGTCTGCCTGAACGGACAACCTGTCGCAGGCTTCTTGACTCGGCAGGAGGGCACGGGTAGACAAGAGTGGGGGGGAATAAAGATGCGTATGACAAGGTGGTGCCTCATGAGCGTGCTGGGGGCGAGCCTGCTAGGTGGCGGCTGCAACATCGCAGGCACATCGGGACAAGAGGATCTTGGTCGAGGGATCGTGCGGGGCACGTTGGGAGCCCAGCTGGCCGGCGATGTGCGGATCCCCATTCCAGCAAATACCTTTGCGTTAAGAGGCCAGGTGACGGCGGTGGAGGGTGGGGCCTATGTGGTTCAGGACGTCAGTGGCACAGAACGTCGTGTGGCGCATGACGAAAATACTCGAATCGATCGGCCGGCCCATGTCGGGGATCGGATCGAAGCTTTCGTGGATGACAGAGGACGCGCAGTCCTTATTCGGAACATTGATCAAGGCGAACGATCGCAGTAGACCAATATTTCGTTGTACCTGGACTGAGCAACGGGCTATCACGGGCCTAACGGGAGGATGGATGTTCGCCACGCTCTTGGTTGTAGGTATGACGTGTTGGCTTGCGATGTTCTCACCGGCGGAAGCTGCGCCTGCCGACCAGACCACCGCTCCGCCGCTCTTCGACAATCTGGGCTCCCTCCACCATCCCATCACCACCACATCGGAACAGGCCCAACGCTATTTCAATCAGGGGCTCCGACTCGTCTATGCCTTCAACCACGAAGAAGCGATCCGGTCGTTTGAAGCTGCGGCCGAACAGGATCCGCAGGCGGCCATGCCCTATTGGGGGCTTGCGCTGGCGCTCGGCCCCAACATCAATAGTGCAATGGAGAAGAAAGACGAGCATCGCGCTATCGAAATGGTCCAGAAGGCTCGGCGATTGGCAGACCGCGCGACTCTCGGGGAGCAAGCCTACATCGACGCGTTGGTCACACGGTACGTGGGCCGGAAGGGGGTCAAGCGCAAAGGACTCGATGAGGCCTATGCGAAGGCCATGCGATTTGTGGCGCAGCGATTCCCCGAGGACACCGATGCTGCCACGCTTTTTGCGGAGGCGCTGATGGATCTGCGGCCCTGGGACTTGTGGAAGCCGGATGGGCGGCCGCAGCCTGGCACTGACGAGATCGTCACCACGCTCGAGTCCGTGCTCGCGCGGAACCCCGATCACCCGGGGGCCTGCCACTACTACCTGCACGCGGTCGAGGCGTCATCGCAACCGGAACGGGCCTTGCCCTGTGCGGAGCGACTGCCTGGTCTGATGCCGGGAGCCGGTCATCTCGTTCATATGCCCGCCCACATTTACATACGGGTTGGTAAGTACCACGAAGCGGTGGAATTGAATCAGCAGGTAGTCGACATCGATCAGCAGTATTTGGCCAGCCGAAACCAGACCGGCGAGTATGCAGAAGGGTATTACACGCACAATCTCCATTTTCTCTGGGCCTCCTTGGCGATGGAGGGGCGTAACGTCGAAGCCATGAAAGCGGCTCGCGACTTGACGGCGGCTATCACAACGGAGGAAGCCCGCAAAGACCGCTGGAAGGAACGCTACCTGCCGACGCCGATCTTCTCGATGATTCGGTTCGGCCGGTGGCAGGAGTTACTCAGGGAGCCTGCGCCGCCCAAGGGATTGCGATTGATGGAAGGGATGTGGCGACTGGGGCGAGGGCTCGCCCTCGTTGCGACTGGCCGGCTCCCCGGGGCGGAGGGTGAACACGTTGCCCTTGCCGGTCTCACGAAGCAGATCCGTCGGGATCGCACGGCGGAAGGAAAGACTGAGTGGGCGCTTCTCAAGATTGCTGAGCGAGTCTTGGCAGGAGAACTCGCTGCGCGCCGCCAGCGCTATGATGACGCGATCCGGCTGTTCGAGGAGGCGATCAAAATGGAAGAGGCGCTCCCCTACTCGGAGCCGCCGCTCTGGCCGTTGTCCGTGCGGCACCATCTTGGAACGGTGCTCTTGCTGGCCGGTCGCCCGTCCGAAGCGGAAGCGGTCTATCACGCAGACCTTCTGCGCCATCCGGAAAACGGGTGGGCGCTGATCGGATTGATCCAGAGCCTCCGGGCCCAACAGAAGGACGACCAGGCGGCTGAGGCCGAGGATCGTTTCAAGAAGGCCTGGGCCCATGCCGACTTCGTTCCGGCTGCTTCTCGAATGTGAAGGGCTCGTGACCGGGACTTCCGGGGTTCGCCTTTCATGAACCAGGAGGCGCAGCTAGCGATGGGACAAGGAAGAAATACGCGAGATAACGGGCAATGATCTGCATGAAGTTTGATCATACGGGAACATCCGAATCGAAGCCATGCCCGTAGTGACGTGTAAGGCTTCGCAAAGCTATTCGACTGAGTCAGTGAGGAGGACTGTCACATGAAAAGACTAGCCGCTCTATCAGTTCTTACTGTGGCCGTTCTCCTCATCGGAGCTTGGAACGTCCAGTCGACCAGCCAAGCTGCAGCGGACTCGACTCTCGGCAAGGCCTACTTCGCGGGGGGCTGTTTCTGGTGTATGGAAGAAGCCTTCGAGAAGGTTGAGGGGGTGCTGTCTGCGACCTCGGGCTATATGGGGGGTACGGCCGCTAATCCGACCTATGAAGAGGTGTCCGCTGGACGAACGGGGCATGCAGAATCGGTTGAAGTGGTCTATGACCCAGCCAAAGTGAGCTACCAGAAGTTACTGGATGCCTTTTGGCGCAACGTCGATCCGATCACACCGAACGCACAGTTCTGCGACCACGGCAGCCAGTATCGCTCCGTCATTTTCTTTCAGACCGACGAAGAGAGACGTGCGTCGGACACCTCCAAACAGACGATCGAGCAATCGAGACGATTCAAAGACCCGATCGTCACGCAGATTGTGTTGGCCTCGCAGTTCTATCCTGCCGAGGAGTATCATCAGGACTTTTACAAGAAAAACCCCATCCGCTACAAATTCTACAAATACAATTGCGGTCGCGCCCAGCGGTTGGAAGAGTTGTGGGCAAAACCATAACGTAACCCGGGCGTCTTCTCCTTTCGTCCTGACCCTTCGCAAGACTCGCGCGACAAGCCCCCCGCCCTCGGTGTATATTTCTGACCCCAGCAACTTGTGCCAATACCTTTGCCCAGTGAGGTGCGGTCCGTGAAACGTCCGATTCGACAATCGACCAGAAAACCAGTGATAGGTGTCATGGGTCCGGCCAAGGCCGGTATCCGAGAATTGGCCGATGCCAAGAGCTTGGGAGAGCTCATCGCACGTCAAGGATGGGTGGTGCTGACAGGAGGGCGCGCGAGCGGTGTGATGGACGCGGCGAGCGAGGGGGCGAAGTCGGTGCCCGGCAGCTTGACGATCGGGATTCTGCCGGATGGCAAGGCACGGGTGTCTCGGTATGTGGACGTGGCGATTGTCACGGACCTGGGCCAGGCGCGCAACAACGTGAACGTCATGTCGAGCGACGTCATCGTGGCCTGTGGGCTCGGCGGCACTGGAACGGTCTCAGAAGTTGCGTTGGCGCTGAAGGCAAAGAAAACCGTGATTCTGTTGGGGGCCGACAAGGCAGGGGTGGGCCTGTTCAAAAATCTCGCACCGCATCTCGTCCATGCCGCTGTCTCGCCAGAAGAGGCAGTCAAGCTGATCGGCGATCTGCTCTAGCCCGTGGCGCGTGAAGCCCGAGACGTGCGAGAAAGGCGCGACGTGGACAGATTGGATTCCCCTCTCGTCTCGCCCGGCTATCCTGCGGGGATGTTCTACAGTTCCCAAACGTCCATTCTGTGCACATCGCGCCACAGTGCGTCATGTGGCATAGCTGTCGTTTTCCTTATGCCATCCACACGTTAGTAGAGCCCCACCTAGGCACGGATCTTGAGACCTTGCAGGCTTCTATGAAGGTTGTCTTGTGCACAGGGATGTAACCGAACACCATGGCCACCAACAACACAAGGAGCGGACTGCTCTGTTCACGCCTGCTGCGCGCCCTCTGCGCGCTGGTGGTGTTGTGCCTGCTGATCGCCACCGTTCCCACGCCAACGAGACCAGACTACGACGGCGCCTACCCGCGGTATTCTAAACAGGAAATCCATCGGGCCATCGCGTGGTACGCCAAGAAATATCGTCTTGATCCTGCCCTGCTGCACGCTGTCATCAAGACCGAATCTGATTTTCGCCAGCATGCCGTATCTCACAAAGGCGCGGTCGGCTTGATGCAGCTGACGCCCGCTACCGCTGCTACGTTGCGTGTGAACGACGTGTATGATTCCATCCAGAATATCCGCGGAGGCGCCAAGCAGCTTCGGCATCTGCTGAACCTCTACCAGGGCGATCTTCCCTTGGCCTTGGCAGCCTATAACGCTGGGGTCCATCGGGTCAAAGATCACAAAGTTCCGCGCATTCGAGAAACCCGTACCTATGTGAGGAAAGTGCTGCGGTACTATGAGGTGTTCCGTTCTCACCCGCAGTCTTCTCCCAAGAATGAGAAGAGGTAAGGGAGGGACGTCGATCCGCTCAATTGTCCGACCTCACACTTACAAGACAGGCCACTGGTTGCCCCAGATCTTCTCCCAACAGTTCTTCTGCATTGCCGACGCCAGGGTCATCGTGTGGCAGATGTCCCTGGCAACGAATGGGTCGTGATCCGGAGAGAGGGCACGAGGGGAGTCATGCATTAATGCGGTGGAGAGAAGGGGAGACTGTTGGAGCGGAGCGGAAGGTCTGTGCGAGCGGTTTCTCAGAGCTTGGCTTTCATAATAATGGCTCGTACTCGCTCTCGTTGGGCCGACCTGATCCCAGTAAACTCGAGACCGAAGTTTGCGCCTTTGACCCACCGCACCAGGGCTTCGTCGATGCGCAGAGGCCATTTTTGGTCATGAAGGAACAGGGACAGGCGGAACACCATGCCGACCTGCACCTCGGTAAGCGACGTCGCCTGACAGCCGTTCGTGGAGAGATCGAGGATCGTTGCCTCGCCTTCGAAGTCATCCTCTCCAAAAAAGAATAGACGGCAACTCAGGCTGAGACGGCGGCCCCGACGTTCAGCCATTGCGGCCTCATGGTCAGAGCTTGAAGCTCGGCTGGATCTGGGGTCCTGCGTGGCCACGGATCATGTCCTTTCTCTCAATCACCCAGAGAAGAAACACATCGACCATAACACGACTGTACCGGACGAGTTGTCGGCCCACCTTCCCTAA
>JANYBU010000406.1 GCA_025360665.1 Nitrospira sp. | reverse complement strand
ACGACCACCACGATTACGAGTGTGAAGGGTGACATCGTGGCGTGGGGCGTGGTGTTCATTGGCGTGGCGCTGACGATTTTCGCGTGCAAGCGCGTGAAATCGCTGGTGCGGTAATCGGGCTGATGGGGCGGTAGCCTGTGCACGGGCTGCCGTCTTGTCGTGTGGGAAGGGGGAATGGATGGTGATCGCGACAGTCGCAACGGATCTGCATCAGCTCGGCAATGCGCTGGCAGCGGATGTCATCGGATGGGGCGCGGCGGTGATTGGCATCGCGCTGACCGCATCCGCGGTGATCTGGATCCTCCGGTTACTCAGGGCCTGAGCCCTCACTCACCGGGCCAGCCCTGATCGGCAAAGCTGTAGCAGCGCTCGTCAGTGAGAACGAGATGGTCCAGCAAGCGGATACCGAGCAGGTCGGCCCCCTGGCGGAGTCGGCTGGTGAGGGCGAGATCCTCTGGGCTGGGCGTCACATCGCCGCCAGACGGGTGATTGTGCGCACAAATCCAGGCGGCGGCATTCATCAGGATCAACGGTTTGAACACCTCGCGCGGATGCACGATGGCCAACGTCAGGGAACCGATCGAGACGAGATTGACGCCGATGATGCTGTGCTTCGCATCCAGCCCGCAGACGAGGAATTGCTCGCGGTCCAGTCCCGCAAAGAGCGGCCTGAGAATAGCCGCAGCGGCGACCGAGGTGTTCAGCGGTGATGAGGGCGGTACGGCCCGGTTCTCGCGGACGAGCGTGACCCGGTATCGAGGTACCGCGTATTCGTGCCTCGGCTTCGGCTGCCGTTGCCCGTTCAGCATGCCCTGTGACCCGTGAATGGCCATGTCCGCCTCCTTCTTCAACACAATGTTTAGCCCCACCCTTCACAGCACAAGGGGTGGGGCGTCGAAGAAGCAGGCGGGATGGCGCGCTCGCGGGGGACAGGCCTGAAGTGGCACCAGGAAGGCCTGATCCCTGCTCCTCAGCGCCGGCTCGCATCCACTGGGAGTTAATTCCGAATCTGACGCCGGCGGCTACGCGGGCACATCATGGGGGGAGGGGGGTGTCGTGAGACTCCCCCGGTTCGTGTCTCGATGTTGCTGACGATCAAAGACCTTGCGAAACAGTTGCGAATCAAACCCTTGACGCTCTATGCCTGGGCGTCACAGAGTAAGATCCCGTGCGTCCGCATTCATGGACTCATCCGATTCCGCCCAGAAGAGATCGAACAATGGCTGAGTGGGTTTGCGAAGATCCATCCAACATTGCCTGACTACACGAAGCGCGGTCGCGACATTGACGAGATCATTGCAGCGGCGAAACGGGATATCAATAATCCCCGGCACGGGGAAACTGGACCAGCATTGAGCCCTAGGAAAGGAGAGTGAATGGGGCTCTATAAACGAAATACGGTCTGGTGGATGAGGTTCAAGTATCACGGTCAGCAAGTGCGACGATCCACGGATACCTCGGATCGGCGAGTAGCCGAAGCGATCCTGGCGAAGATCACGGTCGATATCGTCGAGGGTCGGCATTTTGAGAAACGAGAAGAGCAGGAACGGACGTTTGCAGAGCTGATGGATCGATATCTAAACGAACATGTCGTGAAACAGATGAGTCAACGATCTTTCAGTGGCTACACCAAGAACCTGCTTCCCTTCTTTTACGGCTCTACCTTGGCCGACATTACGCCGAAGCGTATTGTGGCGTATAAAGCCAAGCGGTATGCGGATGGGGTGGCGCCAGCCACCATCAACCGCGAGCTCGCCTGCATGAAGAAGGCGTTTAATCTCGCCATCCGGGAATGGGAGTGGTGTCGGGACAATCCTGTCGCGCGCGTCTCCATGGAACAAGAGCGCAATCGGCGGGATCGATGGTTGAGCACGGGAGAAGAAGAGCGTCTTCTCCAGGCTGCACGACCTTGGCTCAAAGACATGATCCTGTTCGCATTGAATACAGGCATGCGGATGGGGGAGATTCGAGCGTTGACGTGGGAGGGAGTCGATCTGTTTCGAAGAACTGTGACCGTGTTTCGGTCAAAGAACGGCGAACGGCGAACCATCCCCATCAACAGTCTCGTGCTCGATGTCCTGAAGCGAAAAGCCAAGGTGCGCTCGATCAAGAGTGATTACGTGTTCCCGAGTGACACGTTCACCCTACTTGACGACAGCCATCTCCGACGCGCGTTTCGTGGAGCGATGAAATTGTGTCGTATCGAGAATTTCCATTTCCATGATCTGAGGCATACGTTTGCCTGTATTCAATGCGAACAGGATCATGTCTTTGAGCCAAGGTCGTGCAGCCTGGAGAAGACGCTCTTCTTCTCCCGTGCTCAACCATCGATCCCGCCGATTG
>JANYBU010000395.1 GCA_025360665.1 Nitrospira sp. | reverse complement strand
TTAAGCGGCGTTCGATCTCGAAACAGCGCGGCGAACTGATGTCTTCCAAATTGATGGCGCCAAACCCCGGGGCAATAGCCTGAACCGTGCGAACAATCTCGTCAGGATCTTGCGTGTTGAGGCAGATCGGCCATGCGTCGATTCCCGCAAATTCTTTGAACAGCATGACTTTGCCTTCCATCACGGGTAACGCGGCTTCCGGGCCAAGATTCCCAAGGCCCAACACCGCGGATCCGTCGGTGACCACGGCGACCGTGTTGCCCTTGCTGGTAAAGGCATAGGCTTTGGTTTTGTCCTTCGCGATCGCTTGCGATACGCGGCCGACTCCCGGCGTATAGACCATCGACAACAGGTTTCTTGTGGTGATGGGGAACTTGCTTTGGACGCGAATCTTTCCGCCGAGATGCAGAAGAAAAATCCGGTCGGAGGCGGAGAGCACCTTCACGTTCGGCAGCGCGCCGACCCGGGCGAGCACCTTCTCTCCATGCGCTTCGTTCTGGACGTCGAAGGTCACGTCTCGCACCATACAGGTGGCCGTGGCAGAAACGATATCCACCGCGCCCAAGTTGGCGCCTTCCTCGGCCAGGACAGCAGCCACTCTTGCAAACATGCCAGGTGTGTTGGCGAGTTCGAGGCGAACGGTCAGGCGATAGTTGGAGTAGGGCCCAATCTCAGGCATAGCTGGTCCTTACTGTTAGCAGAATGATGAAAAGTTCTCCAGCGCCACAGACCGTGGCGCGTGAAGTGCGAGACATGGGAGAAAGGCACGATTCGAAGTTCGGGGTTCGAAGTTCCCAACACCTCAAACTTCGGACCTCGAACCCTCGTCCGTCTCGCCCGTCATGCCAGTCGCGCCTTTCCCGCTCGTCTCGCATGTCTCGCGTGCCAACATCGTTTTTCCGCAGCCTGTTAAGACTACCACAAGACAGGTCAGGAGCCGGAGCGGCTTGTGTGTCGCGGTCTTCATACGGGCAGCAGAGAAGGAAAATCGGCGGTTGACACCAGGGCCTATTTTCGCTACCGTTTGTCGCTTGCCCTACTTGAAATGGGCATGCACCACACTAACCACTAACTTTCAAAGGGGGTGACATATTATGAAGCGCATTTTGATGGCGATCATGGCCGTTGCAGTGGCAGTGACGTTCAGCGCTCCTGCCTTCGCCGGTGAAGAGAAGACAGAGAAGAAGGACGAGAAGAAGGGCGGGCACGTCCTCGTGTACGGTGATGAGAAGAAGGACGAGAAGAAGAAGGACGAGAAGAAGGGCGGCTACGTCGGCACGTTCGGCGATGAAAAGAAAGACGAGAAGAAGAAGGACGAGAAGGGCAAGTAATCGCGACGGAAGTTATTTGTCTAATCAGACAAGCCTAACTTGACGACTCTGAAGAGGCCTGCGATCTCACGATCGCAGGCCTCTTTCCTTATCTGCTCATTGACCCCTCTCCGGCCCCAATGCTACCGTGGAACCATGCAGACTCCACCAGAATCAACCAGGCCTAATCGCCTCATCCACGAAACCAGTCCCTATCTCCTGCAACATGCCTCGAACCCGGTCGACTGGTACCCCTGGGGACCGGAGGCCTTGCAGGCATCGAAAGCGCAGAACCGTCCCATCCTGCTCTCGGTCGGGTATTCCGCCTGTCACTGGTGTCATGTGATGGAGAGGGAGTCGTTTGAAAACGAGGCCATTGCGTCACTCATGAATCAGCATTTTGTTTGTATCAAGGTCGATCGGGAAGAGCGTCCCGATCTCGACGAGATCTATATGCAGGCCACGGTGACTCTCAATCATGGTCAGGGTGGATGGCCGATGACGGTCTTCCTGACACCGGATCAGGAGCCGTTCTTTGCTGGTACGTATTTTCCTCCTGACGATCGATGGGGTCGTCCCGGGTTCCCCAGTCTGCTCAAGAAAATTGCAGACGCGTGGGAGCAGGATTCCACCGGTCTCACGAGTCAAGCGCGTCAATTGACCGAACGGTTGAAGAACGAACTCAAAGCGTTGTCCCCCATCTCAGTCAGTGTCTCCGTGCTTGATGAGGCCGTGACGCAATTCCTGGCGGATTTCGACGAGCGCCACGGCGGATTCGGTAGTGCGCCAAAGTTTCCCCCGTCCGCAGGGCTCTCGTTGCTCCTCCGTTGTTACCGCCGAACAGGGAAGAGCAGAACCTTGCAGATGGTCACGCGCACGCTCGATGCGATGTCGGCCGGGGGGATCTACGATCATATCGGTGGCGGGTTCGCACGGTACTCCACCGACGAGCGCTGGTTGGTTCCCCATTTCGAGAAGATGCTCTACGACAATGCCCTCCTGGCAAGGACCTACCTGGAAGCGTATCAAGTCACGAAACAGACATCCTATCGCCAGGTCACGACGGAAGTGCTCGATTATATTCTCCGGGAGATGACCGACCTTGCCGGAGGATTCTATTCCGCAACGGATGCTGACTCGGAAAGGGTCGAAGGAAAGTTTTTCGTCTGGACGCCGACGGAGATCCAGGCCGTGATCCAGAACGCAGAAGATACCCGCCGATTCTGCGCCTGTTACGATATTACCGATCAGGGGAATTGGGAACATCGGAATATCCCGAATCGACTGCGTCCCATCGAAGCCGTGCTCAAGGAGTTAAACCTCACTATCGATGAGCTGGACGAAACGATGCATCGCGTGCGTCCCCTCCTCTATCGCGTCCGCCAAGAGCGAGTCCCGCCAGGACTCGACGACAAGATCATTACGGCATGGAACGGTATGATGATCTCGACGATGGCCGAGGCAGGCCGTGTGTTAGGGATCAGCCGCTACATCGACGGGGCCATGCGGGCGGCAGACTTTCTCTTGCTGGTCCATCGGACTTCCGAGGGGACACTGCTCCGCACGTCGCGGCAGGGCCGAGCCCATCTTGATGGGGTACTGGAGGACTATGCCTATCTGGCAGAAGGATTGATCGACCTCTATGAAGCCAATGGCCAGGAACGATATCTCACCGCCGCGCTTCAATGTGGAGAGCGGATGATGGCTTCGTTTATGGATGAGGACCAGGGGGGCTTCTACACTACCGCGAAGACGCATGAAAGGCTGATCATCCGAGCGCGTGAGGGGGCGGATGGTGCGACGCCCAGTGGAAACGCCGTGGCGGTCTCAGTCCTCGCCAGACTCTCATTCCACTACGATCGCCAGGACCTGCGCGAAGCGGCGATTGGCGGGATTCGCGCCTATGGCCGCCAGATGGCCCGGTATCCGAGAGCCTTTGCCAAGAGTCTTGCAGCGGTGGATCTGCTGGCGGAAGGGCCGATTGAATTGGCTTTTATCGGAGCGCCTAACGATCCAGGGTTGGAGGCACTGCAGCTCGCCGTGCGCGAGGTGTTCCTGCCGCATCGTGTGATTGCCTCCAGCGATGGAACGGGCACGCCGTCCGGTCATCCCCTGCTGGCCGGCAAGGGGCTGGTGGAGGGAAAGGCAGCACTGTATATTTGTCGAAATTTTTCCTGTCAGCGTCCCCTCACCGATCCGCGGGAGGTCTCCGAGGCGCTGCTGTCGGCGTCCCGACGAACGGATCAGACGACTCAACAGACACTCTTGCAAGGAGCGGCACTCCCCGGGTCGGCCAGTCCAGAGGGGACGGCCAGGTATGCCGCCCGCATCGTGAGTCAGTCACGCCATGACGTCCACATGGAACATGGGTATAGTCGGTTCGGCAACAGGGGATTGACGACGTCCCGACTGGGATTCGGCACCTATCGAGTGGATACGACGGAGACAGAGCATCGAGACGCGCTCAAGAAGGCCCTGCGAGAAGGCGTGAACCTGATCGACACGTCGACAAATTACATGGACGGCGATAGTGAGCGCCTGGTCGGCTCTGTCTTACGTGAGTTGATCAAGAGCGGTGAGCTGACTCGCAATGAAGTGATCGTCGTCTCGAAGATCGGATATGTGCAAGGGCAGAACCTGAAACAGGCGGAGACACGAGAGCAGGCCGGGCGCCCCTACCCTGCCATGGTCAAATATGGTGAGGGCATGTGGCATTGTATCCACCCGGAGTATCTGGCCGATCAGCTCACCCTGTCACTGGATCGGCTTGGACTTGCCACGCTCGATGTCTGTTTGCTGCACAACCCGGAATACTTTCTGTCCGAGGCTGCGCATCATGAAGGTGGAGATCTCGGGCTATCGCGGAGTGCCTTTTATCGCCGGCTTGAACAGGCCTTCACGTTTTTTGAATCGCAAGTGGTTGCGGGACGGATCAGCTATTACGGCGTGTCGTCGAATACGGTCACGGCAGATCCATCGAGTGCCGAAGCGACGTCGCTCTCTCGCATGTGCGACGCGGCGCGAACGGCCGCTACGTCGCAGGGCATGGACCGTCACCACTTCGCGGTGCTGCAATGTCCTATGAATCTCTATGAGGCAGGCGCGCTGGTAACGCCCAATACCGGGGTGGATCAGCAGGAGCCGGTGTTGGAGGTAGCGCAACGAGAAGGGATCGCGGTACTTGTCAATCGGCCGCTCAATGCCATGCCGACGAAAAAAAGCGGCGTGCTTCGATTGGCGGATTTTCCGCTCGAAGGCGATCCGGTGGACTTCGATCGACAATGCCGGACAGTCGCGGCGCTTGAAGAAGAGTATCGCAAGGCCATTGCCCCGGCCCTTCAGCAGAGTGGTCAAGGGATGGCCCCGGACGACTACTTCACCTGGGCCGTTGAGTTGACGCGCGTGCGGCCTCAGATCCAGGGACTGGAACATTGGGAGCAGATCGAGCATCAAATGATCGCGCCGCATGTAAATCAAGTCATCCAGGCGATTTCACGGCATCTAACCGGAACGTCCGCTGAACAGTGGGAGGCCTGGCGCGATCGCTATGTGCCGCAGTTGCTCACCCTGTTGCGCGGGCTCCGCAGAGAAGCTATCGAACGTAGTCGTGCGAAAAACGCTTCGGTGTCGGCGGCACTCGATCCCCTGTTGCCCGAAGCAAGACGCAGAGAATCGCTGTCACGAAAAGCCTTGTGGGTCCTGGCGAGTACGTCGGGCGTTACCTGTGTCTTAAATGGAATGCGTTCTCAGGCCTATGTCGACGATTCTCTTGCCGTCATGGGATGGGAGCCGCTGATGGGAGTCAAGCAGATATTCGATGGCGTGGCACAGCGGGAGTCGTCTCTATCGTGAACGCCCTGGTCTGAAAAGATCTAGATAAATTGACAGGATCTGTAAATCAGCTACTTGCGACCGCCGATAAGCTGGGTGAAACTCTCCATGGCATTGCCGAACCAAGACCGGTTGCTCGCAACCACCCGTTTGCCATTGGTCGGATGTATCGGCCTCGACGAAAGCTCATTGGCTCGAGAGGCCACATCTTTAAAACGCGGATTCATTTGAGCCATACGGCGGTACAGAGTTTCCGCTTCTGCTATCTGCCCGGCCGATTCGAGGGTCCGTGCGAGAAAATACTGGACATCGATCGCCTCCTTCGGAGAGGCCGACTCATCGGTCAAGGCAGCGCGGAACGCCAGAATCGCAGCCCCATGGTCTCCAATAGACCTGTGACAGAGTCCAATCTGTGCCTGGGCTTTCAGCCAATAGGACGGGCTCTTCCCCGCCAGTTCGAGCATATCAATAGCGTCTCTCAACCGGCCTTCCTTCCTCATTACTACTCCCTTTGAATAGAGGGAGTCGGCGGTATCGACCGATCGCGTGACTGTGAGTTCCGGAGATGGACTTGCAGACAATGGCTGCGGTGAGCTGGGTTGCGGAGGGGCGGTATCGATCTCGGTGGTATCTTCCGGAGCGCTGGCCAAGGCACTCAATTCTTCTCGTGCCGCAAGCGGCAGAATCCCGCCTTTGATTCGGTCAAACGCGGCCTGAGCGACGAGCTTGGATGTAATGACCCGAGCCTGCTCCGCAAAGCCATAGGTCAACGCAACATCGCACACCTGGTTGATAAGTCGAGGATTGCCTCTCGTCAAACGATGCACCAAGGCACAGGCTTTATTCGTAAACAATGAGGGATGTCCGCCTGCAACCTGCAACCGGTGACGAATGCAATGTCCCGTCTCCGCCTCCGAAAGCGGTTCCAAGTGATAGTCGACGACAATCCGTTGGGCAAACTGGGTCATGTCGATTCGCTGCAGTAATGTGTGGAGGTCCGGCTGGCCGGAAAGAATGATCTGCAGCTTCAGCGTTTTCCCGTCGTTCAAATTAGACAGAAGCCGCAGTTCTTCGAGCAGCTCGGAGCCAAGACTCTGGGCTTCATCAATAATCAGAATGACCCGTCGGTGCTGTTTGGATCCCTGAATCAGAAACTCCGAGAAGAGGTGATAGGCCTCGACCGGGTCAAGTCGCTTTTTGCTCAACCCAAGGGAAAGCAGAATCCAGGGCAGAAGATGTTCAACGTCGTAGCGCGCGTTCGTGACGAGACCGATCGAATGCTTCTCCCCGTGCTCTGAAATAAGCTTCTGCAGGAGCGACGTCTTGCCCATCCCCGGATCGCCGGTGAGCACCATAAACGGGGCCTGACTGAGAAGACCGTATTCCAGCAGGCTGTAGGCTGCGCTATGCGTCGAGCCTGGATACAGAAAATCGCTATCCGGCAGGAGCGCGAAGGGTTTGGTCCGAAGTCCGTAGAATGATTCGTACATGCAGTCTTCGCGATCTGGCCTCAGTATACTCCGCGCTACAGGGACAGCAGCTGTTTCATGCTAGCAGGAGTCGCGGCTAATTGCCCGGACTTATTCAGCACCGTTCCTAACACGGGACGAGAATTCTTGACCAGCGACAAAGCACGCTGCACCTCCTCGGCTGTGGTTTTCCCCTCCTCCACGACAAGGAGAAGCGCGTCCGTGTAGGGAGAGAAGGCGAGCACATCAGCTGTGTGGAGCAGCGGGGGAAGATCGAAAATTACGATCCGCAACGGGTAGCGATGCTTCAGCTCTTCTACTAAGGCGAGCATTTTTGGCGACGTGAGGATTTCGGTCGAATTTGAAATAGCCCGCCCTCCAGGTAGTAAGACAAATCGGCCGATCCCCGGATGCACCAAGAGATCTTCGAGCGGCTGGTTATCCAGCAGGTAGTCCGCGAGGCCTGGACAATCATCGAGGCCAAAGACCTCATGGACGCTGGGGCGACGGAGATTGGCATCGACGAGGAGAACCGTCTGGGTCGTCTCCATCGCAAGACTCACCGCCAAGTTCACGGCAGTCAACGTCTTGCCTTCACCGTGGCCTGGGCTGGTG
>JANYBU010000381.1 GCA_025360665.1 Nitrospira sp. | reverse complement strand
CGCCCCGCACGGCGACTCGGTCGTCTATCAAGACCGCGAAGTGCATCTCGTCTCCTGGGCGAAACGGTTTCTCTTCCGAGCAGAGCAGTTGGACCTCCCGGTCTCCCGCCTCTCCGGAGGCGAACAGGCGCGGCTCCTCATCGCCAGGCTGATGCTACAACCGGCCGACCTCTTGATCCTCGACGAGCCGACGAATGACTTGGACATTCCAACGCTCGATGTGTTGGAAGACAGTCTGGTGGAATTCCCCGGCGCGTTGATGCTGGTGACGCACGACCGATGGCTCTTAGACCGCGTCTCCACCATGCTGCTCGCGCTGGACGGCACCGGCCAGACCGAATGGTTCGCCGACTATGCGCAATGGGAATCCGCGCAAGAACGCAAGGCGGAAGAACAGAATCGCGCGTCGTCCTCACGACCCTCCAAGACATCCCGCGCCGAGTCGGAATCGACTCCGAAAGCCAAGAAAACGGGCCTGTCCTATCGGGAGCAAATGGAGTGGGCGAAGATGGAGCAGCGAATCCTCCAGGCCGAGGAGACCATCGCGACCTGTCAGGCCGCAGGGGAAGATCCCGCCATCGCCTCCAACGCGGCAGCGCTACAAGAGAGATCCGCGGCGCTGGACGCAGCCCGCACCGCCGCGGAGCGGCTCTATAACCGCTGGACCGAACTCGAGGGGAAACAGACAGAGTCGGCCGGCCAGCCCCAGTCCTAACACCGGTGGTTTATCTTGTTTATTTGGTTTGTTTGGTTGAACGAGATTAACCAGAGGAACAAAACAGACCAAATGAACCAGAGCAACCAGCCGGTTCTCACGCTTCACGGATGTCGAGAACGCTGCATGGGGAAAGGCACGGCGGGGACGGGCGAGTGAGAAGAGCGACTTTTTCAGCCTCCTGTTATCGCCTGCTCGTTATCGTGGTGTCGTCGAGCGAGACGCCTCATCTCCCACAGCGATTGCAGGACCCGGACGTAATCTTGGCATTGAGCTTTTCTTCCAGATAATCCTCAATCCGTTGCCAGACCCCGCCGGTCGTCCGGACTCGCTTACACTTGACGCAGAGGCAGAGCGTACCTCGAAGGGTTTTCAGTTCGTCCACCGTCCGACCCAATTCTTGGGTCTTGGCATCAAGCTCGCGCTCGCGCTCTTCCCGGTTATCGTACTCCTCCTTCACCGTCATCGCCATCGAGACACGCGCCACAAGTTCCGCAGGAATCACCGGTTTGCGGATGTAATCCGTCGCACCGGCAGTATAGGCATCCGTGAGATCAGGCGCGTCTGTTTTTGCCGTCACGACGATCACGGGCAGATGCTCGAACCGCTCCTCTGACCTAATGCGACGGCAGGCCTCCAGCCCATCCATACCAGGCATCAAGAGATCCATCAGCACGACGTCAATTCGTTCGGATGGACGGGAATCGGCACCGACGCCCAAACGCTTCAATGCCTCGACGGCCGACTCCGCAAACAGCAACGATCGATAACCAGCTGTCTTCAGGATTACGGCGAGCAGTTCACGCTGATCTTCAGAATCATCGACGATCAGGACACTCATAATTGCGTCTCCTTGCGATCACTCATTGCGAATGGGATGTGGGGTCAAGATCTTTAGGACAAGTCTCTTCACCCTCCCGGAGAGCCTCGAGCAACCGCTGCACGTGCACGGCCACTCTCTCGAAGTCATAACCGAGCGCAGGAGAGCCGTGCGAGACTCGCGGGACGGGCGAGGGTTCGAGGAACTTCGAACCCAGAACTTCGAACTTCGGATCGTGCCTTTCTCGCCTATCTCGCGATTCACGCGGCACGGTCTGTCGCCGCTGGCGGACTGTTTCAGCATCCTGCGGGAGCGACGAATGATGAAAGAACCTGAATTTCTAACCTTGATCGAAATATAACCTCAAAGAGAGCGAGAACCTAAGCATTTTACGTAATCTACAGACAGGAGGGGCCGCCCCGCCGTCGTGGATCGGACGGCGAGCATCGACGGGTACACCAAAAGGTGGGAGGTGTTATTCGAGCGGAATACGGCTCTTGTTCCGGGACAGCCACTGTTCGAACGTCTGCAAGGCGGGGTTCAATGAGCGCGACACGTCGAGATTGCGCGCCCCACAGAAAACCGATTCGAAATCGCGATTGAATTGGAACATGTTACCGAGATCCTCGGCGCCGGCGAATCCAAAGCCACGATACATCTCAGGCGTCACGGCGTTGTAGCGCACCGTTTGGCCCAGCGCCTTGGCGAGCGCGGCGGCCATCTGCGTGCCGGTCAGGTGCTCGCCTGCGATGCCGACAGTCTTGCCGATATACTCACGGCCCTTCTTGAAGATGCCGAGCGAGCACTTACCGATATCGTCGGCTGCGATACAAGGGAGTTTCTTGTCATCCATCGGCAACGTGAATACCAGCACCCCATCCGGCCCTTTCTTCGGGCCCATGCCGAAGTGAATCAGATTGTCCCAGTAGAACGACGTGAGCAGAAAGGTCGTGGGCACGCCGAGTTTCGTAAACTCAGCGTCGGCCTCGCCCTTGCTGTCGAAATGCGGCACCTTATACTTCCCCATCAAGGTCGGCATACGATGATCGCTGAGCGGCACCCACTTGCGCGTGTCTTCCAGGGTGGACCAGATCACATGCTGAACCCCAGTGTCTTTGGCTGCCTGCGCCTGGGCTTTGGCCTGGGCCAATTCTTTCTCCGGTGAGAAGTGCTCCCAAAAGTTCGTCAGACAAAACACCCCGTATGTCCCTGCAAAGGCCTTTTTCAGACTCTCCGGGCTGTCCAAGTCTGCCGCCACGAGCTCGGCCCCCAACGCCGCCAGGCCCTTCGCCTTGGCAGATTGCACATCTCGAGTAATCGCGCGCACGGTGAAACCGCTATTCTTGTCGTCGAGAATGGCGCGGACCAACCCACCGCCCTGCGCTCCTGTTGCCCCCACCACTGCAATGATGCTCTTCTCTGCCATGGTGCTCCCCTTTCAACAAGTGAATGATGACGAGAGGCATAATTTAGCACATCAACGGCCAGTGAAGGCAGGAGCGCCCAGCAGGCTGCGGAAAAACCATTCCGGCACAGCAGAGCTTCGATAGCCTGCACGTTTGGGACAAGCCCGGTCTGTCTGGCTATCTGGTCTGTCTGGTTCATTTGGTTTCTCTGGTTTGTCTTGTTTCTTTGGTTCAAGAGGGGAACAGTACGGTTCAATTACATAGCTCGATCTAGACGTGGTGATCAAGACTACCCAAACAAACCAAATGAACTAGACAGACGAGACAAACCAGATGAACCAAACAAACCGAACAGACCAAATGAATAAGACAGGCTGGCGGACTTTTCCAGCATCCTGCCAGCGGAAATGGTGGCCATGCACCCTTGTAGACCACAGCAAAATCTGTACAATGCACCCATGCGCACATCGACCTCGCTCTTTTCGTTGTTGATCTTCATCTTCGCCTTGACCATGTCCGGTTGTGAGACGACCGACCGAGTCCTCACGGCGACTGAACGCGTCGTGAAGAGCCGGACCGGTCAGACCATCATCGATCTGGCCGAGGGAAAAGATCCGGCACAGATTGCCAAGAAGCGTCTCGACCAATACGCGCGCGATCCCAACGCACTGCTCAGGGATCTGCGCGACGCACAAAAGGACTTTGAGACCATCCTCGCCGCCCTCGGGGTAAACATCGGGAAAACCTGGGGAAAGGACGAAGTCAAACTGCCCGAACGCAAGAAGTATGTGAAGTACACGCAGAACTACAAGAGCCGGGCCATCGTCGACTTTGATGCGGGCGAGATCCTGGTCGAGACGCTGGACGATCAAGACCCCCAGCGTAGTCTCAAGAATGCGGTAATCACGACGATCCTGACCCCGCAGGATCCCCGAGCAGTCGATTTATTTTCCGACAAAGAAATCGTCCTCACCGGCGACAAGGAGCCCTACCTGTTCGGCCACGTCCTCGATCAGCAACGCAAACCAATGCGCACGCCGACAGAAGCCGAGCCGTTTGCCGCCTATCTCCTAGAGAAGAAATCTTCCACGCGCGTGATCGACCAGGATGGAGCCAAAAAGACGGCCCACTACGTCAAGATCCCGATGGTGTCCAATCTCGCGGTGAAGCAAGCGGACAAATACCGAACGCTGGTTCACCAGTT
>JANYBU010000323.1 GCA_025360665.1 Nitrospira sp. | reverse complement strand
CGAGGACCAGCCGGTACTGGCTCCGCCTTTGAGCCCATCGTGGTACAGGGTCACCACGTCTGCGACGAGATCTGACACGAGCACCACGCCCTCGATGGGATAGGGCTTGGCGTGCGCGATGCATTCGCGCAGTGCCGCGGCGCCGCGCTGAAGCAAAACATCGTTGGCGTCCTTGCAGCCGTCCGGCCACGTCACGCGCCAACATCGCTCGGGCCCCAGGCGTCTCGCGAGTTCTTCTTCGAGTGTCTTCCCTGGCGGATCGTTGTCGACGGCGATTATTATTTTTTTCAGCGGATCCAGTTTCCCGTCGCAGGTCTGGAGATACTCGAATTTCTGATCGCTCGACTTCGACCCTGCGGGTGGGGCGCCGTCCGGTACACTCACGGCATTCGTGATGCCCGCCACGTCCAGCGCCAGCTTGTCGCATTCGCCTTCGACGATCACGGCCCAGTCTTCTGTGAGGTGGTCGAGGCCATACAAAATCTTTTCGGCATCCTTCACTTGCCGGAAGTGCTTCCCTTCCAGCGAGCGGTACTTGATATTCACGACCTCGCCGTTTCGGTAGTACGGAAACAGGATGCACGGCACTTCCTCCTCCAGTTGCGGCATGTAGACCGTTTGCAGCGTGATGCCATGCCGAGCGACAACCTCTTCGGGGATTCCGCGATCAGCAAACCAGTTCCGTACAGCCGGAGGCACGACCGACGGCCTCTCGAAGCGCGGCTTGACGATTCGTTTCGGCGGCTTCGACCTCGACTCCTCGCCGCCGTTCAACGACCCGCGCCAGTTGCAGTGATGGCAAATCCAGACTCCCTCCACGGTGTTCACCGACAGACACCGCACCGTCGACTTCTTCCGCGTGTGGCTGCACTGCGGGCAGGTCGTTTGCACTTCGCCTGTGCGCCCGCCGAGCTCAATGTGTAGGGATGCGAATGTGTTCATAACTGGAGCCCACCATTTCGTGGCGGAGGAACCGGGTACTCATCCTCCCACCCCCGCGCGCTGAGCCAGCTCGCGGGATACGGCACGAACTGGCCCGATTTTTTCTTCCAGTCGGTCGACTGCTTTGCGATTTCAATCTTGTCGAGTATGCGGAGGAACAGCACTTCGTCAGGCTTCAGCTTGATCCAAACTCTCTCGGCATCGCCCTTGTTCCTCTTCTTGGGGAATGCGGCCCAGAAAATGTTGAAATTCACTCGCTGCCCACTCAGCAGATCGTGCAAATGTGGGGGAGTCTGTGTCTTAGTCTTAACTCTCTTAAGACTCTTAAGACTCTTAGGACTCTTAAGAGAAGAAGAAGATACCGTATCCGTATCCGGAGCAGATCGTGTATGTTGTTTTGAGGAAACATCTGTAAACATCTGTTCGCAGCTGTTTGCAGTTGTTTGCATCTGTTCGCAGAAACTAGGGCAGGGATCGGGGTATTTCGATTTCTTGGACCGCGGATCCCCTTGGTGCTCGATCCACTTGCTGAAATATCCATACCGTCGATCGCCAACCTGGTACAGAACAATTAGCTGGTTATCAACAAGTTCTTGGAGCGCCTGCTCGACCTTGCCCACCTTCATGGTATCCATCAGCGGAAAGCAGGTCGCCTTTACGATTGCAGGGCAGGCGAGAAACCTCCCAAAATCATCAGCTGTGGTAACCACACGCCACATGAGCCGCTCGGAAAAGTCCGCCACTTCGCTGAGGTTCTTGCTGGTCCGCGCACTCTCTCTGATCCATCGATTTGGCATTTAATTGCCCATCCTGTTTGACTGTAGGGCGCCCCTTATTGGTGCCAAATCGTCCCATTCGAGGAAAGAGTCGAGGAGCAGCGATAATTCTGGATTGAACGGCTCGGCCATTTTTCTTTCATGAAATGCCCGACCTTCGATCGGCAACCGGCGTCTCCTGAGGAAGTCACGAACGTGCTGACACTCGCCGGCCTCGATCGGTCGCCCGCCGGCAGCATAAACAGACTTGAGCCTGGCGCGAAACTCGGCGCCCCCCTCGCGGGCTTCGAAAACCTTGATGTTGCGCTGGATCCCGGGAATTGATATGGTGGGCATGCGTGGCCTTTCGTTTTTTTGCCGGCATCGGAAGTCGAATTCCGTGCCGGCATTTTATTAACATCTAGGTAGTTGCTGTGCCGGTCCTTCGCATCGACTTGTAGCTGAGGATGACGGCGATATCCCTCCGCGTAAACAACCTGCGCCCATTGCTGTCTCGCTGCGCGCGAACGACGCCGTTCTTTTCAAGAACGCGGATGTTTTCGGCTGAGAATTCTGTGGCTCGAGCCAATGCCCCTGTCGTCAAAATTTCGCCCATAGGACTCCTCCTTTACTGTTGACTGTAATACTAGAAACGTTCTAGCCCCTGCCCGCAGGAACAATCAAAACCTTAAATGGTTCCAAGTTGCTCCGATTTATGGTGGAGGCGCAGGTCTGCAACAATGGAGGTGGAAGATGGTGCGTGTGGTGTGGTTGAGCGCTCGGCGGAGGTCTGTGCGACCGATGTGATTGCTGGAAGTTATTTTGAAACCGCTCTTGCTCGCTGGATGCGCGCCGTCAGGCGCTCTATTGCACGAATGGCTGTCGTCAAGGCCTCCTGGCTCGTCGGGTTGTCTCTCGCGTTGATTATAAGCTGGATGAGCGACGCGTTATCCCGCATCAGGCACTCCAGGTTGTGAACCGTCCTCTTTGACCTCTGCCTCAGGAAATTCAAGTCCTCGTCGGTCAATGCTCGAATGTGTTTCTTGTCAATGAGGGCTAATTTGACAGCGCGACGGATGATAAAGGGCTCCGGATGAGAATCCTGTTCGGCAAGCTTAGCCACAAGTTTCTTCGTCAGATTGTCGACCGTATCAGGCGAAGAAGCCCAGCGATCCACTGCGGGCGATGGTTCCATCTGCGCAGCCATCCTCGTGACTTCCTTCCGGACAAGTTCATTGGCTAATTTCCCGAACGTTGAGTTTGGATCGAATGGGCGGCCACGGGGTCTTTTTGCTTTCTCTCGTTGTGGACGCGCTGCCTTCCAGATTGGGTGTGCTTGTTTAAGGAACTCGTTCCACGTCTCTGCGTTGGGGACTTCGATCGTTTTCTTCTTGGGCGTGGTCATGGGGCACCGCCTCTCCCGCGGGGTCTCCAAGATGACGGTGGCAGCAGCTGGAGAAGACTGCCCCAGCAGGAGATCAGGCCTGCTAGTTGCCACCCAAGCGCACGATACGTTCATGTAAAAATCAAGTCAATGGCCCGATTGAGGGTTGGATAGGCACATTCCTGGACACAGGCCTCCCCTTCCACAAGGCCGTTCTGATCAAAAAGCCGTGATAGATGCGGGCCTGCGCGATCGCTCAGCGGGTGGGACCGTTGGTTATCCGCACCAACGTTCCCGGATCACCGGGGCCGCGTCGGCCGATTTCGGCTATGCGAAGCGCGTCGGCGAAGTGTAGACGGCTGCAGACACACAACGGGCTCACCCATTGCTGGGCGAGCCCTGCGGTCCCAAAGATTCTCTGCCGGGTGACGTGGCGAGTTACCGACCTTTTTTCCGTTTCGCCTTCTGCTTATTGCGGAGCTTGCGCTGCTCGTCGGGGGAGAGTGGTGGCCTTACACCTGCCAGGCGTTGATTATATTCATTGATCTCGGTGACAAAATCAATCTCTTCACAGGCCGGAACACGAAACGAGAACATCGTCCTCTTGTTGTGATTTGTTATAGCTAGGTCTCCCTGGCAAATCACATCCATGCCAATGAGAACATCACACCCTGAAATCGAACTCTCAGCAACACGGACTCCCATAATGGCCACGTTGTTGGGCAGATGTAAGTTAATGAGGTAGGTCGCCGCTTCATGAGATTGCGGCGCCCCGGCCGGTCCGACGCCTTGAATGGTCACTTTTCCGCTTGGCTTGAGTCCAAGATCTGTCACAACTTTCGTGGTTATCACGGTGCCCATCGCGCCCGTATCCCAGATTCCAACATAAGACATTTCAACAGGCGGTGGTGCGCCTGAAGACGGATCATGCGCCTCACTGATCAGAACCAGGGAATGAAGAACGGGGGTTAAGCCAGCGGCCATTGCCGTGAACGCCCGAGCATTGTTGAGGAAGTACTTGTTGGGATTTGTCACGCTGAGGTTAGGTAAATACGACCCGCGAGTGGAAGGTTTGGGTATAGCTCAACGTTCCAGGAAGACAGTGCTGGATCAGGAACGTCCCCACCTCATGATCCTTCTTCATGGTCAGGTAGGCCTCTAGCTCCGTATCGAACGCGCCGATGACCTTTGTCCCGACAATGGCAATGAATTTGCCGTTGTACTTGGCCACGAGTTCGTCCTGGTGATCTTTGAAGTATTGAAATTCGGTGTCTAGCATCATGGGTGATGATACAGACTACTCCTTTCCCACGTCAAGAACGTTCACCTAAGCTATCACGCTGAAATACTACCATTTACAGAAACTTAATCTAGGCGCTTGCTTCGTCATCGCCCGGCCACTCCTCGCGCGGCTCATCCAGGCACTTCCATCAGTTCAGCGTCTCCGGCCCAATCACGCGATCTGTCTCGGTGCCCTTCGGGCTCCTGGACGGTGCCTGGGAGACTCCAGAGCCAGTCGGCATAGCCTTGCAGGATCTTCGCGAGGTATTCCACATCTAAGCGTGGATAGATGGCCACGGGACGCCCGTCATAGTGATTCAGCAGGGCCTTAATCGTTAAATCGTCCACTTCCTGGCGTCGATGGAGTCGGTAAAGATAACTGGCCAATGTGCGGCGGACGTCGAGCAGTTGCAGACACTGGCATGATGGCCGCTCGCGGACACAATTCTAGGCCCAATTGACCGTTTTTCACGGTTCAGCCTGCCGACCAGGGAGCGGTCGTGGGCGCATCGGGCACGATCCGCCCCTATTCGGCGCCCAGTGGCGCTCAGACGTGCGATCGGGCACTGGGTCGGGCGTAGGGTTGCGTGTCACGCATTTTGAGGCGGACGCGTGGGGCTCGCTGCTTCCCATTCTCTGTTTTGGTGCCAACGTGGTGCCAAACTGCCCTGATCTATGCTGACTCACGAGCCTGTGTTCTCCTGGTTGGGCCTGCGCTGAACAGGCTGGTAGATCATCGTGGGTCTGCTCCGGTCGCGTTTCGTGTTGATTCATCATCATGGAAGTGCGGTCATGGGCTGATGGTTCCCCTGTGCTCCCGGAACGCGCACGATCAGAATGTGCTCGTTCGACGGGCGCAGTGGGGGAACCATTCAGCCCATGACCTAACAGAGTAAGGGGGAGAGATCGCGGATCGCGCGCTCTCGGAAGGCCCTCGTTCGACGCGCGCAGTTGAGAGCAGAACCGTCTCAGCCCATTGTTTAAGGGGTAGAGGGAGAGAGGAAGAAACGAAATGGGTAGGGAAGTCATTGACAACTCAGGGCCCTCTGGCTAGAGTCAGATTAGTTTAGCTCAAGAGCGGGTAGCACGGAGGGCGCCATGTCAACCAATGTCCCTGAGATTGAAGCCAAGATTCGATCGCTGAGTCTCGAAGATAGAACCGAATTAATTCGCTCCCTGATCGGAGAGCTCGATGGTCCGGCTGACGCCGATATCGATCGTGCCTGGTTAATAGAGGCACAACGACGTCATCGTGAGATCGCTGAAGGAAAGGTGAAGCCGGTACCCGCCCAACGTGTCTTTCAGAACCTTCGCGCCCGCCTCAAGAAATGAGATTGGAGTTCCACCCCGAAGCGGAGTTGGAACTCATCGAAGCCGCCGTGTACTACGATAAACAAGTCCCAGGTTTGGGCGAACGTTTTGAATCCGAGATTCGCTACGCAACAGACCTGTTGCTCGATCAACCCAAGATCGGGCTTTCCGTCGATCCATATCTTCGGAAGTTCATCCTGAGCCGTTTCCCTTTTACCCTGTACTATAGTGTCACAGCCGAAGTTCTCCGCATTGAGGCTGTCGCACACCAAAGTCGCCGTCCAGGCTATTGGAAATCGAGGGTTGACCGCTGAGAAGGAGCGGAGTGCCGAGGGGTTGATCATTCACCATCAGGGTTGACCGCCATGGGGTGAGAGTTAGTTAATTGTGCGTAGCAAAGGGGACTTACCAATGAAAGGTTTACTTGTCGCATTGGTTGTTGGGCTCAGCTTTACAGCATGCGCTAGCACAGGTCCTGTGTCGATGGGCAAAGACACATATATGCTAGCTAAGCCGGGAGGATTTTTAACAGTTGCTGGTGGGGAGGTAAAGGCTGATCTCTTTCGGGAAGCAGACCAATATTGTCGTGGGCAAAACAAGCATCTGATGCCTATTAGTTCTTCTGCTCGTGATGCTGGGTTTGCTCAATATGCGTCAGCCGAAATACAGTTTCGTTGTCTCGCAGAAGGTGATCCAGAACTTCGTCGGCCAAACATGGAACCGTTACCTGACGTGAGAATTGAGATGAAGACCAAATAGTTCGTTCTTTGATACCTGCCGACGATTAATCAATGCGACGCAGAACTAAAGTGGCAGGAACTATTACCTTGTCAATCAGACAGACGATGGGAATATCACCATTTCCATTTTCGGCTCTTGCGCCTCCTTCGCCACACTCTTAACATCACAAAGCGCTTCACCTTTGTTCTCTTTGGAAACTTAACGACTCGATCATCAACTATAATGGCTTTGTGTAATGGCCCCTATTTTCTCTTCCTGAAAAACAAGTGAGGCCAAGAAGCCTTTTCCCCTGCTAGTTGAAACGGTCCGCTAGGAACCACATGATCCAGCTCCCACCCCTCCCCCAATTTTTTCAGCGCCTTCTCTGCAGCTAAGTTAACCGCTTGCTCCATGCCAGGAGCAAGCATATCGAGATCGCGCAATTCAAAGGCATGGTACTGATAGTTCACCTCATCCAACGGTCTTGCTCCGTATTGGTCAAGCATGATCGGCATAAGACCCTCCTCATTTGATTGATATTCAACGGCATTTTATTTTATAGAACTGAGCAATTGATGTGTCAAGTATTGCAAAACCAGGATTTGATTCTGATAGCGCAGGAATATGGAGGCAGGAACCGTGTTCTTGTGTGATGGAGTGGAACGTTAGGTTTTTGGTGCTGAGGCGGTGGGGGTTTCTTCGATGCGGATGGTGTTGGCCCACTCGGCGACGAAAGGGTCTCGTTCTTCCATCTTCATCCCGGCATACTCCATGAACATCTGAGGGCCTTTGCGGCGACGCCAGGTGAGATAGCTGAGGAAGTGTTCCCGACAGATGCTGTGCGTGTCGGCTGGGGCATACACTCTCGCTTGGCAGCCTTTTTAATCAGGCAGGTCAGATCGGGAGTCGTAAAAGGATCATTGCTTGATTTGATACTGCTGTAGGGCCTGTCGCTACACAGAGGTGGGATGGGTGGATTTTATTGGTAGCCAGGCGGTCAAGTGCAAAGTCGAGAATCGATCCCGTCTTTGCTTTGGGTTTCGAAGTACGCTTTGCTCCCATCGGAGTGCGTGCCTACCACGCTACACTGTAAGGATAGCGCCGCAGTAGACCGAATAGTTAGAAGTCCGAGAACCCAGGAAATTTCTGGCTGGATTTAATCTGAGTAAAAAGCCGCACTCCGGCCCCTGTCGCCGGGCGGATCACTAAGGAGATGTATCATGAGCAACGGGAAATCTTACAAGGGCAGCTGCTTTTGTGGCGCGGTTCAGTTCACGGTCAGCGGTGAGCCGGTCGGGATGGGCTATTGCCATTGCGAGTCGTGTCGGCACTGGTCTGCAGGTCCCGTCAATGCCTTCACCCTGTGGAAAACCGAGGCCGTGCAGGTTACCCAGGGAGCGGACAACATCGGCACCTACAACAAGACGCCGAAGAGCTATCGCAAATGGTGCAAGACGTGTGGAGGCCACATCTTCACCGAGCATCCAAACATGGGGCCGGGACTCACGGATGTGTATGCCGCAGTCATTCCGGGCTTTCCGTACAACGCTGCCGTTCACGTGCACTATGACGAGACGGTGCTGCGCATCAAGGACGGGTTGCCGAAGATGAAGGACCTCCCGAAGGAAATGGGTGGCTCGGGCGTCAGTGTAGCGGAATAGCACATTGGCCTTCAGGCACCCTATCTTGTGCTTGCGAGAATCAGACGCCCAACCCTTCGTTCAAACGGACCGCCTTCGGCGGCCGCTGAACTTAAACGTTAGAAGAGATAAAGGGGATAGTCAGGAACAAGGTGGCAGGAACCGTTTCTTGTGTGAGGGTGCGGAACGTTATGGCTTTGGTGCTGAGGCGGTGGGGACTTCTTCGACGCGGATGGTGTTGGACCAGTCTGAATGCAAGTGGGCAGTGCGCGTATTATGCGGAATAGTGTTTTTCGAGGTGGTCGCGTTGAAAACGTATGATGTATCTGATCAATAATTCCTGATTCTGTGTGGTCATCCTGACGAAGCGGGTGTGTAGACGGTAGGTGTTGACCTGATGCGGGATGGGCTCTAGCCGCAAAACTTCGGCGTAGGCTTTGAAGATGACTTTATCGGGCAGGATCAGAGTGAGCGACAGGATTTCGTCTGGCTTGTAGGCAACGTTCACGGTCACGCCAATACCCCCGCCGCTAATGTTGACGGACTTCTCTATGAGCACACCCTCTGTTGTGTCCGTTTCGGCCTGAATGCTGATGGGCAAGACGACGTTGATGCGAAAATACGCGCGACGGTCTTTTGCGGACGGCTGTGAAGTCGGTGCATCAGATGGCATGTTACGAAAAAGTATATCAAATTCAAGGAGGGGAAAAGTGAGAGGCTACTTTTCTGGCGAATTCCTCGGTCGTCCGCGCTGGCGTGGGGCGTTAGGATTTTGGCGCTGAGGCGGTGGGGACTTCTTCGGCGCGGATGGTGTTGGCCCATTCGGCGACGAGGGGGTCTCGTTCTTCCATCTTCATTCCTGCATACTTCATAAACATCTGCGGGCCTTTGCGGCGACGCGAGCCCACATTATTCATGACGGTTCGTCGCGAAATCGCTGAGCCGTGTCGCGAGACCAGCGCGCGGAGCCGTGAGGCCCCGAGGCGTACTCGTGCAGTATGTTGAGGGTCCGAGGGGCGAGCCCGCTGGCCGAAGGCTCGTCGTAGCAGCGGATCGGCGATTACAGCAGAAGCGTTCATGAGTAATGCGGGCTGGGTAAGATAGTTGAGAAAGTGCTCCCGGCAGATGCTGTGTGTGCCGGCTGGGGCATAACTCTCCCTTGGCAGCCTTTGATGAGGCAGGTCAGATCGTGCATTCCATCCTCCGGATCAGCATCCTGCTAGAGCCGATCAGGACAGTCAGAGACGATGCCATCCACGTCGAAAGATCGCATCGTCTGCCTGTCGCGGAGGTTGCTGCGGACCCTTGACATTCCCTGTCTGGAAGAGTGGGATAGAGGGCAGCAGTACCTCCATCGCAGCATCGGGCATTACTCACGGGTGCCCCATGAGGAAGCGAGTCAGTCTTCAGCGCTCGATCACGCTCTCGATCCTTTCCATCGGTTTGCTCTCCGGCGCAGTCGGCTTGGCCTATGCGTATTGGGAGACAAAACACTCGTTCCGCGAGGCCATCGGCCTCGGGTTTCAGGAACTTGCCCGCCAGAGTGCAGATAAAGTCGGGTTAATCCTAGAAAAAGAAATCGAGTGGGTGGAACGGCTCAGCTCCCTACCGGAGGTCCGTGAAGCAGTTCGAGAAGGCACCCGGCTGACCTTCGACCAGCCGGTCCTTGAGCGCTGGAAGGAGTCGCAACGGCCGTATTTTCGATCACTGGTCATCCTCGATCGCCGAGGCCGCTCGGTCGGCGAAGTAACCAGCGAAACCACCAGGACGTATTACAGTAGGCAACCGTGGTGGTCGGTCGTCTTCGATCAGCGACGGTCATGGGTGGGGGGGCTGCGTTTCGACGAAATGGGGCATGGGTATTTTGAGGTTGCCGTGCCGATCGTCGACGAGGCTGGGACTGTGTTGGGCGCGTTAAATGCGGTGATCGAGAAGGACCAGCTCTTGACCTCGGTCCTCCGAAGTAGGATCGGCGATACCGGTCATGTCATGCTGGTCGGACCCCAGGGGACGGTGTTGGCCTGTCCGCTCCTCCCGCCCGGACGCCATACGGCTTTTATGGGACCGCTGAAAAACTCACTCGCCTCGGGCCTCTCTCTACCCGAGACTGCCTGGATGGATGTCCAGGACGATGCCCACGGTCAAGCAGGCGGGATCATCGGGTTCGCATCCGTGGCGCTCCGACCAGGCATTGTCCAGGCGGAAACGTGGTCCATTCTCGTCCGCCAAGATCCCAACGAAACATATGCGCCGTTGCGTCTACTCATGTGGAAGCTCGTGGCGTTCGGCATGCTGGTCTTTGCCGTGGTCGCACTGCTTCGATGGCGCCTCGGTCGCCGCATTGTGCAGCCAATCAACGCGCTGGTCGAGCGAGTGCAGCTCTTAGGACAGCAGAGCGGTAAGCAGTCGATGATGGCCACGCAGTCTGCCGGCATTGTGGAAATCGATACTTTGGCCGCGAGTTTCGATGAATTAGCGGAGCGGCTGGAGCGTGCATCACGGGAGCGGGGGCGGTATGTGGCCGAACTCGAACGAGCGAACCAGGAACTGGTAATTTCCGAGGAGCACTATCGGATGTTGTGGGATCATTCGACGGATACCAGGTTGCTCGTCAACGAGGAGGGAATCATTCGGGATGTCAATCGTCGGGGCGAGATTAAACTGTGGACACGTGCCGATCATCTGATCGGCACGAAGGTGGAGGATCTATTTCGGGAGGAGGATCGTGCCCAGTTGCGCCGATTGTTGGAAGCGGTCATTGTCACCAAGAAAGAAGAGCCTGCCGGCGAGATGCGGATGCCCTCACCGGCTGAAGGCACGCTCATCATGGAAGTCGATCTGGTACCGGTCGAGAACGCCGGATCGCTGGTCGC
>JANYBU010000263.1 GCA_025360665.1 Nitrospira sp. | reverse complement strand
AGACAGGCATCGGTGATGGAAACGCCGTGGGCGAGGGAGATGCCTTGTTTCCAGGTCTGCTTGCCGGGGTTGAGATTGCTTTCGAGCATCAGGCCCATGATGGATTGGCGGCCTTCACGGAATTGGCGGAGGACTTCGCGCGCGACCAGACCCTGGCGCCGATGGTCTTTGCTGGAGTTGTCATGGGAGCAGTCGATCATGATGGGGCGGGCGATGCCCTCGCCGGCTACAGCCGCTTCGGCGTTGGCCACATGCTCGGCGTCGTAGTTGGTTTTCCCGCCACCGCCGCGGAGGACGATGTGTCGGTCTGGATTGCCCGCGGTCTTGATGATCGACGTTTGTCCCTCGGTATTGATGCCGACGAAGTGGTGCGGCGCGCGGGCCGATGTCATCGCGTTGATCGCGACTTGCAAGCTGCCTTCTGTTCCATTTTTGAAGCCGACCGGCATCGAGACACCGCTGGCTATTTCCCGATGCGTCTGGCTTTCTGTGGTGCGTGCCCCGATGGCCGTCCAGCTGATCAGGTCGGCGACGTACTGTGGGCTGATGGGGTCGAGCAATTCTGTCGCGCAGGGCATGCCGGATTGATTGATCTTCAGCAGTATGGTTCTGGCGAGTTCCATCCCGGTGGCGATGTCGCACGTACCGTCCAGGTGGGGGTCGTTGATGAGCCCTTTCCAGCCGACCGTCGTTCGGGGTTTCTCGAAATAGGTTCGCATCACGATTAGGAGTCGATCACGCAAGGCATCGGCAACCGGTTTCAGCTTGGCGGCGTATTCATAGGCGGCTTCCGGGTCATGGATCGAACAGGGGCCGACAATGACGAGGAGTCGCTCCCGGTCTTGCCCATGTAGAATGCGGCGAATAGCGTCTCTGGTTTCAACGACCAGCGCGGCGGCCTGATCGGTAATCGGGAGATTGTTCTTGATCGTCCGCGGGGAGGGCAGCGGTTTGATTTCAATGATGTGTTGGTTATCGAGAGGTCTCTGCATGGTTCTGTCTTCTCACCTGGGAATTGCCAACTGTAGCTTGACGGGGGCGATGCGCGCTCGGAAGAATATAAATATAGCGGATATTAAAGGAAATATCCACTGAGGAGGCACCTGACGGCTGGAGATGCTCGGATGGCTCTCGTAAGTTCGCTGTTTGACAAGCCGTGAAAGCCTATGATACTTAGCTCGCCCTCAATGACTCTACGCACTTCCATACTACGTCTGCTCTGCGTTCTTCGGGGCACTGTGGCGATCGGCCTTGTCCTACTCTTGCTCGCCATTGCGCCGTTTGCTGTGGCGCAGGATGTCCATCACGAGTTGGCGGCGGCTGACCACGATGGGCACGAACATTCCGATACCGACATCTGCCAGTGGGTCCAGCACCATACGGCTGGGTCATTTGATCTTGATGTCCCGACATTAGCCGTCTGTGAACTCGTCTGGCATCAGGAACTTCCGTCTGAGTCCGTTCTTCTTTCCGTCGATCTCTCGTTCGTCGGTCCCTCCCGCGCTCCTCCCAGCTCGTAATTACCTGAACTGCTTGCAATATGCGCTGCTGCGCCGGTGGACGCTGTCCCCGGAAAGCTGGCGCACGCATCACTCATGTTGTATTGAGCTGCAGAGAAACCGATGCTACGCACTATTCCTGTTGGTCTGTGGATTGGGATTATAAGCATTCTCGCTGTGGTGATGTCAGGTGTGTTCGGTGCAGGCGACGCGGTCTTTGCGGCCGACAACGAAACCCGCACGATCACCGGCCTGGTTCAGAGTCAGGACCTCCGCCGGGTGGATCAAGCCATCGTGCAGGTGCGCGATCAGGAAGGCAACATCGTGACGCAGGGGGTCACGAACCAGGCCGGGGAATTCACCGTGACGGTCCCGCAAGATGGCACGTATTCCGTCAGTGCGGTTCAGGATACCTATAGGAGCGAATTCGTGGTGGTGAACATCGGTATGGAGCGGGCGGCTTCAGTGGCGCTCACCCTGGCAGTAACAAAAGAAATTGCACTTGAGATTATATCTCCCTTGCCGACGATCCAATATAAGGCTTCAAGCGAGACCTACCAATTGAGCCGGAAGGACGTCGAGATCCTCCCACGAGGCAACAATAACACCGTCGCTGAGGTCTTACAGACGGTTCCGAGTGTGGTGTATGGGGCCTTGGGGGAAACCCATATCCGTCAGGACCACGCCAATCAGCAGTTCCGGATCGATGGGGTGCCGATTCCGGAAGGGGTGAGCTCGACCTTCACCGACGTGATTTCGCCCCGCATGTGGGAGCGGGCGGATATTATCCTCGGCGGCATGGAGGCCCAGTACGGCAACAAGACGGCTCTCGTGGTCGATATCACCAGCAAGAGCGGGACGCGTCCCCCGTTCGGCTCGGTCCAAATGTTTGGCGGCTCGAACCAGACGGTGAACCCGTCGTTCGAGTACGGCGGCACGGTCGGCGAGAAGGTCCGCTACTATGCCCTCAACAGCTATACGTCAACCAATCGGGGCATTGAGCCGCCGACGCTCGGGCATTCGGTCTTTCACGATCAGAGCGAGCGCAATCAAACCTATCTGCGCGGTGACTATCAGCACGACAACCGCAATAGCGTGAGTTGGGTGTTCTTGAACGCGGTGGCGAAGCATCAGATTCCAACGATCCCGGGCTTGGCCGTGAACCAAGATGTGCTGCCCCTCCTTCAGGCGCAGGACCCCACATTCTCCCCCGCGGCCTCCCAGGCGGCGAACCAGAACCAGACAGAGAACTCCCAGTACACGCATCTCGTCTGGCGCCATGACGTGAACGCCGAACAGTTTTTCCAGCTCGCCGGCTTTCTGCGGAATTCGTATGCGAACTTCACCACCGACCCGTTCAACACGCTGGCCTATGTGCCTGAAGAGCAGACGGCGAATCAGAAGCGAACGGCCTACTCACTCGGGGCGCGACTCGATTACACCTGGACTCCCGACACACAACATCTCGTGAAGACCGGGTTTCAGTTCCAGTACACGAACGCGCAGAATCAATTTCAGTTGTTTGACTTCGCCGTAGATCCGGGCACGGGTCTTCCGATTGGGCCGGTGCTCACACAAACCGCGGCCAATACCAACGTGCAGAAGCGCGAGGAGTTGTGGGTCCAAGATCAATGGAGCCCGACCGAGCACTGGACTCTCAACCTGGGTGTGCGGTATGACCAGGTTCAAAGCTTCTACGATGAAGGGCAGATCAGTCCACGCCTCGGCGTCACGTACAAGTTGAATCAGTCGAACGTCTTTCATGCCAATTATAGCCGGCTGTTCACGCCGCCGAATGTCGAGCAGATCGCGTTTACCAAGGTGAATCTCCAGGGCACAACCGCCCAACCCGATGACCCGACAGGATTCAGGCCCAGGGCGGAGCGCGCCAACTATTTCGAAGTGGGCAGTTACCACGCGCTGACCAGCTGGGCCACTGTGGAGCTGGCCGCCTATTACAAACGGAGTCACTTCCAGTCCGATGCCGGGCAGTTTGGCACGACCCCGATGCTGAACTTCTTTGCCTTTCAGTGGGGCTATCAAATGGGCATCGACGGCGCCCTCAAACTGCAAATCACCGACGACTTCAGTGCGCGCGGCAACGTGGCGTGGGGCCGGTGCAAGGCCAACGGGTTGCAGTCGGGGAATTACTTGCTGGAGACGAAGGAGATTTCGGACATCAACACGGCGGGCGGCGTGTTCTGCGACCACTCGCAGACGATGACCAGTTCAGCGGTGGCGGCCTATCGGTTCCGAGAGCGGACCACCATTTCGGGCGCGATGCTCTATGGCTCGGGTCTGCGGACGGCGGCGAGCGATGATGCGTTCACCAACTCCGCGCACTTCCAGTCATGGACCACGTACAATGCCTCAATTACCCACATATTCACTCTACCGTGGGATCAGCAAAAGCTTCTGGTGGGATTCGATGCCATGAACTTGCTTGACCAGAAGTACTTCTACAATACGGGCGGAGGCAGTATCGGGCTCGGGATAGCCCATGCGGGGATGCCCCGTTCATTCTTTTTCCGTGCGCAATGGTTCTTTTAGAAGTAGTGACAGGAGACGAGTGATGGGTGATGAGTGAGTCGGGCAGTGGTCCAATATGGTTGACCCGATGATGACATTGCCACATACTGCTGCGATGCTTCTCCGACGCCTCGTGCGCTGCTGCGTGCTGTGTGTCTCTCTCTGGCCGGCCATGGCTTATGCGGTGGCTGGCGACGAGGCCACGCACGAGGACGACCACCAGGAAGATGTGTTGGAGTTGCCTGAGGTCCATGTCCATGGCCTGCCGCTTAACAAGGATCAACAGCTTGGACCGGTTCCCAAAGCCACACCCTGGCCGGCCATTCCGCCTGCCTTGGACGGCAAGGAACTCGACGATTGGATGAAAGTGCGCATGCTGGTTTCCAAGGGTGCGACGGTGACTGTCGTGGTGTTGGAACCGGCCAAGCATCGGGAGCTCACCATCGCCGGCATGGCTGCGTTGAATAAATGGACCTTCGATCCCCAGATGAAAGGCGATGAGCCGGTTGATGGGGAACTCACCGTGCGCATTCATTTCCGCACGCGATGATATCGTAAAGAGCTGAAGGCTGAAGGCGTATAGCTGATAGTGCGGACGAGAATCCGGACAACCAGACAAACCAAACAAACTAGATAGACCAAATAAACCAGCTAGACCAGCTAGACCAGACAGACCATTTCCCGCTGTTTGACGGTTGACGAATGACGGGTGACGCTTTATCGTCATCCACATGAGTTGGGACGAATCGTTCTTTCACGTTGTCAACGGTCTCGCCGGGCAGTCGGCCTGGTTAGACGGATTGGCACTCAATCTCTCCAACTCAAGCCTGTTATGGGTTCCGGGTATCCTGCTGACGGGCTATTGGCTGTGGTTGTCTTGGCGGGAAGCGTTACTGGCAGCCCCGGTGCTGGCTGCTTCCATCGGCCTGTTGGATTTCGTCGGGGCGCGGATCAAAGATCTTGCGGCTCGCCCGCGACCCTGCATGGCACTCCCGGATATCCACCAGATCGAAGCCTGCGGCAAGACCTTCGGCTTTCCGTCGAATCACGCGATTAACACCGCGACGGCTGCGGCCTTTTTCCACGTGCTCTATCCGCGGTCAGGCTGGGTGAGTTGGCCGTTGGTCGGACTGATCGGTCTGTCGCGTGTGTATATCGGGGCCCACTATGTTACGGACGTGCTGGGAGGTTGGGTGATCGGCGGCTTATTCGGAGCCGGTGCCGCGTGGCTGCTCCTGCGCTACTCTCGTGTTCGCGCGTCACGTGAAAATCCCGCTGTCTAACTCCCCGTGCTCTTGTCGCTTTCAATACAGCGTAAGAGTTCTGCTTGGCAGTGCTCCTGGTCGTAGCCTCGTCCGATCAATACGATCGCGTGGCTCGGTTCGTCGAGCAACGTGATTGGCGTAATGGTTGCGTTGCCTGGCGGGGCGTATTGAAACTCTTGGAGCTCCGGTCCCTTGGCGAAGCGGAAGAAGCCTTTCGCCCGTTCAAGCTCAGGGGGCAGGGTCTTCATCCAGCTCAGGAATCGTACAAGGTTCAAAGGGCCGGGCAGCCGAACTGTTGTGGCGATTGGATGATAAGATGCCCGCTTGCCCGCTGCGGACGATCGCGGCACTCCGAATTCCACATTCACCATCGGCCCCGGAGACATGCGGGTCATTGGTTCGAGTAGCGATGAAGGATCGACCCGGGCATGGCTGGTTTCCCAGACCCGCGCGTAGGGATTCTGCTCGACAGTCGTCGCTTTGAATCGTTCCCAATGGCCGGCGACATAAAGATCTTTCTTGTTGAGAATCAACTCATCGGCGCAGCGAATCGCCTGCCTGGTGACGAATCCTCCCATACTTTCCCTGTCTGTGGGGATCGGATGCAGTAAGGCGATGACTTTGTCTAAGTGTGTGAGCCGCGCGGTGTAGAGATCGGTGACCCCATCGATGACTTCGGCTGGATCGGCCATGCCGGAACATTCGAGGATGATCACATCCGACTCATAGTCCTGCACGAGTTGGGCGATCCCCCAGGACAAGTCTTCCTTTGTGTCGCAGCAGACGCAGCCGCCGGCGAGGTTCATGACCTGTTCCGCGATGGTGCCTGCGCGTGGGCCGTCGATGCTGACCTCGCCGGCTTCATTCATCAACACGCCGACCCGTTTGCCCTGGCTCTTCCAATGTTCAAGCAGCCTCATTAAGAGGGTGGTTTTGCCTGCGCCGAGGGAGCCGCAGAGGATATAAAAAGGGATTGGGGTCCTGGTCATTGTCTCAACCTGTAATATTCATGAACACTTCTGCTGCAATGGCCAATGTCTGACTCAAGCGAGACGGGCGAGACTGGCGGGAAAAGCGCGACTCGAAGTTCCGGGTTCGAAGTTCCGGAAACCTCGAACTTCGGACTTCGAACCATCGTCCGTCTCACACGTCACGCGAGTCTCGCTCCTCGCGCTTGTCGCGCGCCACTCCGCATAGCTCAGTGGTGCACATGTAAGAGCCCCTCCTCCCGGTGCTGCTTTGCCAACGTGGTCAGATCGCAGTGGATCTCGTCTGTGTGGCAACAGTCGGTTCCCATCTGAATCGTCAGATGCTTGATGCCGAAATCGGTGCTGACTTTGGCGCGGATGGCATGCAGAAGGTCATTGGTCAGTGCCGAATCATCTCCATCGACGAGTATATGACAGGTCATCATAATCAACCGGGGTTCGACTGCCCAGATATGGAGGTCGTGGACGTTTTTCACGCCGGGGATCGCCTCAATGGTCGCAGCCACGTGTGAGGCGCTGATCTTCGGCGGGGTCGATTCCAGTAAGACGTCCAGCGATTCCTTAAACAGCGGCCAGGCCCCTTTTGCAATGGCCACGACGACCAGCAAGCTGACGAGCGGATCGAGAACGGTCCATCCGGTGAATAAGATGGCCCCGCCGCTGATCACGACGCCCAGGGACACCCAGGCGTCACCCAGCATGTGCCAAAAGGCGCTGCGGATATTGAGATCATCCTTGGCTCCGTGCTGCAACAGGAGTGCGATACTCAGATTGGCTGCGAAACTCAGGGCGGCGATTGCCATGACCCAGCCGCCGTCTACCGGTATGGGCTGCAGCAGCCGTTTGAGTCCAACGAGTGTGATGCCGACGGCCGTGAGCAACAGGACGAATGAATTCAAGAATGCCGCAACGATGCCGGCCCGGTGATACCCAAATGTTCTGGCTTCTGTGGCAGGCCTGGCCGTGAGTAGATGGGCATAGAGGGCAAGAAAGAGCGCGCCCTGGTCGACGAGGTTATGGCCCGCATCGCTCATGAGCCCGATGCTATTGAGTATCCATCCGCCGATGAACTCAGCGACGATGATCGCCGCGTTCAGTACGAGGGCGAGAGACAGCCGGGAGCGGAGATGTTCGTAGGAGGCCAGGGTAGACATTGATTATAGTGTCGCACGGCCCTCGCATCACGGCAAGTCTTCAGGGTAGATGGGGCGTGAGCAGCGTGCAGATAGCAGTCATCAGGCAAGGGGTCGCAGCTGTTATATCATCGTGTTTGTGGCCTGAGCTGTTCGCTGAGGACTGGATACTTCGCCTGGCCGATGCCGAAGTTTCCTCCTCCAGGATCTGCTGCCACGACGCGAATGGTGATTCCGTCTGGTGCATCGTTCGGGAGGGGAACGAAGAACGGTGCTTCGAAACGCGCTTGGTCGTGATTGTAAAACAACTGGAGTCGTTCGAGAATCCGCTCTCCGATCATCAGTTCACCGTAGATGTGGATCTTCCGGGAGTCCCAGTCCCCGTGTGGGCGAACCAGCGTTCCTGACAATGTTCGGACTGATGCACGCAGGATCACATCGTCTTTGGCGATCAAGGGCTGACCGGATTGTGGATGTTCGATCTGGACGATGTACCCGTAGAGATGAAGGACAATCCCATCATTAGTCGTGTCCTGCCCGGGAACGAGCCATACCGTCGTCGAGGCGTGCTGGGACGATTCAGGGTAGGCGAGTGGTCCTTCGGCGGTCACCTCAACCAGCGTGGGATGGAGCAAGTCGAAAGTTGCGGTAAAGGCAGCTGCCGGACGGGAGCTATAGTGCGGCTCTTCCATGAGGCGCGGCGTCCGCATGATTTGATTCTGGTCGCCTGCTTCGCCCTGCTGAATGCCGGTGGCCAGGATCTGTTTAGTGGCCACGTCGGTGATCGTGACGCGGGCGCCTCCGACCTCTCGACCGAGGACCATCGCGCCATGGCCCACAACGCGGACTAAAATCGTCGTTGGTCGTGAGTCGTTCAGGCGGAGACTGGGAGGGGGGTCGCCTTCAGCCGGAATGGCGAGGCAGGGGAGGGGCATCAGCGCAGCACCACAGAAAAACAGCAGTCGGGCTGTGGCAACCGTCAGGTTCATTTCACCTTGGTGCCAGGGTCAACTTCCTCAAGGATGGTGGCCAAGCCTCGGACTTCGCTGTCCCCTGCAGCCAGGACCATGCCTTGCGATTCGATGCCCATGAGCTTTGCGGACTTGAGGTTGGCGACAATGATGATCGTTTTGCCGATCAGCGCCTCCGGCTCGTATTTCTTCCCGATGCCTGCGACGATCTGTCGTTGCTCCGCTCCCTCTCCGAGACTGACTTGTAGCTTGAGCAGCTTCTCCGACTTTGGGACACGTTCGGCGGTGAGCACCTTCGCGGTCTTGAGCTGAATCTTCATGAACTCGTCGATGGTGATCTGTGCCGGCGCTATGGGTACCGATGCCGCAGGGGCTAGTGTCTGTGGCGTAGTAGTGGTTGGCGCTGGTATTGCTGTCGTTGATTGCGGGGGAGTCGTTGCGTCGCTCACGGTTTTGGCTCCTTGTGGTTTTGATTCAATGCGTGGAAAGAGGCCTGGGCCTTTGCAGATCTTTACCTCAGCAAGCGGTGTGTCCCAATCATAGGCTGCTTGCGGCACCGGCTTTGAGAAATCGAAGGGAAGGCCGAGCTGCTGGGCAAGTTGCACAGCCGTCTGGGGCATGTAGGGATACATGAGGACCGACAGCAAGCGCAGCGCCCTCGACGCGGTGTTAAGTACCGTGTTGAGGCGAGTGTGGTTATCAGGATTCTTGGCAAGTTGCCAGGGCGCAGCCTTGTCGATGTATTCGTCGCACAGACCGATGAGTTCCCAGATGGCCTGGAGGTTTTCTCGAAAGGCGAGTGCCGTGAACCCCTGATCGATTCGTTCAGGGAGGCTGGTTGCTGTTGCGGCGATCAGGGCTTCAAGCTCAGGAAGGGCCGGCGTGCCGCCCGCGGGAATTGTGCCGTTGGCGAACCGCTCGATCATCGTCAACGTGCGGCTCAACAGATTGCCGATTCCGTTGGCCAGGTCGCTATTGATGTTGGTGACCATTGCAGGTTGTGAGAAGTCGCCGTCTTGGCCAAAGGGCACTTCTCGAAACAAGAAATACCGGAAGGCGTCGGCGCCGAATTCGTCGACCATCTTGTTGGGATCGACAACGTTGCCGCGGCTCTTCGATATTTTTTCACCATCGACGGTCCACCAACCATGCGCAAAAATCGTTTCCGGCAGCGGGAGGTTCAGGGCCATCAACATGGTGGACCAGTAGACGGCGTGAGTCGTGAGGATGTCTTTCCCGATCAGATGGACTGAGGCGGGCCAATACTGATCTCTCGATGGTGTCGGTCTAAGATACTCCAACGCGGAGACATAGTTTACGAGTGCGTCGAACCAGACGTACGTGACGTAGTCTTTATCGAACGGCAACTCGATGCCCCAGGAAAGTCTTGATTTGGGTCGGGAGATCGACAGGTCTCCGAGCTTCTGAGTCTGGAGAAAGCCGAGGACTTCGTTGCGGCGAGACTCAGGACGGATGAAGTTCGGATGCTGCTTGATGTGTTCGATCAGGCGATCCTGATACTGCCCCATCTTGAAAAAGTAGTTGTGCTCACTGAGCTGCTCCACTGGGCGTTTGCAGTCGGGGCAGAGGCCATCGGTGACATCTTTCTCCGTCCAAAACCGCTCATCAAATGTGCAGTACCATCCCGTGTAGTCATCTTTATAAATCAGCTGTTTACCGTATAGATCTTGAAGATATAGCTGAACAACTGATTTGTGTGGTGCATCCGTCGTTCTGATGAAAGCGTCGTTGGAGATGTTCAGGCGTTTCCAGAGTGTTTGAAACTGGGGTGCCAGCTTGTCGCAATGGGCTTGGGGGTCAATCCCGGCCTTGGCCGCAGCCTGCTGAACTTTTTGTCCATGTTCATCGAGCCCGGTGAGAAAGAAGACGTCGCGTCCTCGCAGGCGCCAGTAGCGAGCGAGGACGTCGGCAGCCACGGTGGTATAGGCGTGTCCGATATGCGGCACGTCGTTCACGTAATAAATCGGTGTCGTGATGTAAAAGGTATTCGGTGCACTCATGGGCGAACGAAAAGATACCAGGTTGGCGGCGAGGATGCTAGGCAGGGGCTCCAGTTGGCGCGAGTGCGAGCGCCTCGCGCAGGCGAAGTAAGATCATTTCCAGCGCCATGTGGAGATTGAGGTGCCGCGTGGCGCGCTGCTCGGTCATCTCAATCTCACGGAGCAGGTCCAACAACGCATCGGTGTTGGCCTGTTGCGCGTAGGCTTCGAGCGTCGTGAGGTCGTCAAGATAGAGCAACTGGTCACGATCTCCTCCGACCTGAATCAAAACGAGGTCGCGGATCCAACGCGCTAGCCAGGCGAGCATGTCCTGTGCACGGTCGGCTTTCGCAATCGCTTCCGCCGAGGACAGGATGGACCCGATCGATTGCAAGGATTGGGGACGGACCAAGCCCACGAGTTCCTGTTGGCGCGCGCGAGTGTCTTTCACATCGGCGGTGAGGGCTTCCCCGAGACGGCCTTCGCTGATGATGGCGAGAAATCGCGCGTCTGCGGGAGGGATTTCGCGTTTCAGGATCAGCGAGGCTTCCACCTGTGTCCGCGCCGGTGTCGTAAAGCGAAGGGCCTGACAGCGTGACCGGACGGTTGCCGGGAGGGCGGCGGGGCGACTTGAGATGACGAGGAAGAGACTATGTGAGGGTGGCTCTTCCAACGTTTTTAACAGCGCGTTGGCCGCGCCGATCGTCATGCGGTCGGCGTCGTCGATCAGACAGATTTTTCGCTCACCGATGAGCGGACGGTACATGATCTGGTGCTCGATCTCGCGGACTTGCTCAATCTTGATTTGCTGGGTGGCCTGTTCCGGGTCCGGCTCGATGACGAAAAAGTCCGGATGTGTGCGGGCCTCAATTTGCTGGCAGGACCGACATATGCCACAACTGTCGAGACCTTGCGCCTCGGGAGGCTGTTCGCAGTTGAGCGCTTGCGCGAGGCGAATGGCTGTCAACCGTTTTCCAATCGCTTCCTCGCCGTGGAACAGATAGGCGTGAGCCAGGCGCTCATGGGTGACGGCGGCTTGCAGGAGGGCGATCGATTGTTGATGGCCGATACAGTCGCGAAAGGGCATGCTAACTCCGGCGGCGTGGAGGACGACGCGATCGAGCCATCCAGCCTAGCACGATCTCACTGAGCTGGTCCCGAACTTCTTGCGCGGGTCGATTTGCATTCACGATCGTCATGCGGCCAGGCTCTTCTGCGGCGAGCGCCAGAAATCCCCGGCGTACCTTTCGATGAAAGCGCTCTGTCTCACAGTCCAGCCGATTTTGTTGTCCACGATCGGCTTGCCGCCTGGCCAAGCCCACTGAAACCGGGAGGTCGAGTACGACGGTGAGATCCGGCGTCAGCCCGCCGGTTGCGACCTCGTTGGCCGCCCGCAACCACTGAAGATCAAGGCCGCGCGCGAATCCTTGATAGGCAAAGGTGGAATCGGAAAATCGGTCGCAGAGCACCACGGTACCACGCCGCAATGCCGGCATGATGAGATGCGTGACGTGCTGACATCTCGCAGCGAGGATCAGCAGGGCTTCGGCCTGAGGCGTGACTAGTTCATGTGACGCTGCCGTGAGGAGGATATGGCGAATCGCTTCGGCGGTGGCCGTGCCGCCCGGTTCTCTGGTTTGGAGCACGCGGTACCCTGCCTGAGTCAGCACCTCCGCGAGGTGGCGAATCTGGGTGCTTTTCCCACTGCCTTCGACCCCCTCCAGGGTAATAAACAGGCCACGAGCAGGCTGCTTTTTTGTCCCCATCGCTTGGGTACCATCGCCGGTGAAGAAAACGGGCGGGATGGTATGCCAAGTCGTTGAAAATAGCAAGAAAATGCTTGCGAGGCCCTCGTAACTCTCTGTATGATGGCCATCTACTTCCGTCGGCTCATATTTATGCTGAAAACCTTGCTAAAACGCTACTTTCTGACGGGCTTGCTCGTGATTATCCCCATCTGGGGAACCATCCTCATTCTGAAGGCCATTTTCGTGGCCGTCGATGGGATCCTCGGGGATCTCCTGGTCCGGTTGGTGCCGAGTCATTATGTGCCGGGGCTGGGGATTCTGGCGTTGATCGTCTTGGTCTTTGCGGCCGGGCTGTTTGCCACTAATTTTATGGGCCGGCAAATTGTGAAGTGGTGGGAGGCGTGGTTGAATCGTGTGCCGCTCGTGCGGGGGATCTATTCGACGTTGAAATCCATGATGGATATTTTGTCGTTGTCCGATCACGTGTCATACAACCGTGTCGTGCTCATTCAGTTTCCCAAGAATGGCCACTATTGTCTTGCCTTCGTGACGGGTGTGACTAAAGGGGAGATGCAAGATCTCGCGCAGGAGCCACTGATCCACGTGTATGT
>JANYBU010000211.1 GCA_025360665.1 Nitrospira sp. | reverse complement strand
GCTCAAAGGCGGAGCCAGTACCGGCTGGTCCTCGGTTGATCAGCACTATACCGTGCGGCCCGGCGAATTAACGATCGTGACCGGCATTCCCTCCCACGGGAAATCGCAATTTCTCGATAATCTTGCGGTGAATCTGGCGCGGGAGCATGGCTGGACGATCGCCGTCTGCTCTCCGGAAAACTTGCCGGTGGCGCGGCACATTGCCAAGTTGGTTGAGCAACACACGGGCTGGCCGTTCCGCGAAGGGCCGACGCGTCGACTGCCCGAGGCCGAGCTGCCAGCCGCGCTGCAGTGGATCCATGACCACTTCGTGTTCATCCTTTCCGAAGACGGACTGACGATTCCGGCGTTGTTGCAGACGGCGAAGAGTTTGGTGATGCGGCACGGGATTCGGGGATTGATCATCGATCCGTGGAACGAGTTTGAGCATACGCGCCCGCACGGGCAGACGGAGACCGAGGGCATTGCTCAAGCCCTCACGCAGATTCGGAGATTTGCGAGGAGTCATGGCGTTCATGTGTGGGTCGTCTCGCATCCACAAAAGCTGTATCGCCGAGAGGACGGCAGCTACCCAGTGCCGACGCCGTATGACATCAGCGGCTCCGCGCACTGGCGAAATAAAGCGGATAACTGCTTGACCCTCTGGCGCGACGAGAAGGAACCGGAGCAGCCTGTTCAGCTGCACGTGCAAAAAATTCGATTCCGGGAGGTCGGGACGGTTGGCATGGTCCCGCTGCAGTTCGTTCGAATCAACGGGCGCTACAAAGAGGCCATCCCTGAGGCTCGCCCCGTGAACAGTGGCACAAGGGCCCAATGGGCAAGCTGAACACGCACGTGACACCCGTTCCCGGTAGCCGCCGAGGCCGGCCAGGCCGAGCACGAACTGGCGACCGCGGCATATTCGGCAAGCCGGAATCTGGACACGATCGCCTCCAGCACTGTTCGAGTCTCCCGAATCTCATCGGTCGACACCCGCTCGTCGAGTCCTGCGGCCGGCAGGATCTCGCCCACGCTCCACCATCGGAGGTGACCGCATGATCAAAGCGGAAATCATTGGGGCATCGTCGGTGATCTCGACGTTGAAGGTCGAGCACACACTTCACCAGAAGGAGACCACACCATGAAATTGATCTTTCCTCCAGGGCTACAGGAATTCATTGATGCGACCGGCACCGTGTATCTGCCGGACGCGACCGGGGTGTTGGACATCGGCACCGCCCTCGCCGATCCCTTCATCGCCGCCGGCTTCGTGGCCCTCCCGGACCGTGCCGGGAGCACGGCCAATCGGCCCACGATCGGTGTTGCCCCAGGCCTGATGTTTTTCGACGTGACGTTGAATCGGCCCATTTGGCGGAACGCGGCCAATAGCGGATGGGCGGATCATACCGGCGCGGCAATCTAGCGGCAGCGCCATGGCCGATGTCCTGCGCGCCCAAGTCAGGAACAATCGGCTATGAGATAGGAATCCTAACCAAAGGAGGATATTATGAGTGACGTCGGACAAGCCTTACAACATGTGTGGAATGAGGCGCACCAGGGACGGATCGTGACGCGGATCGTCGGGTTCGCGGTCCAAGACCGCCTGATCAGGGAAGGCCCGAAAGTACGGCAGTATGTGCAGGACAAAGTTCGAGACCTGGAAATCCGGCTGGCGGCGGAAGAAAAACGCCGCGGCGTCAGGGTCTGACCGACGCGCGCACCACGTACTACATACACCTTCAACAGTCGCAAAGGAGCAACCCCCATGACCGTAGACGTAGACCTCGACCCGATCGCCGACGCCCAGCAGGCCATCGTGGACGCGAATCGAAAAGCGCACAGCTTGGAAGCCGAACGCATCACCATTCACGAACGAGTGCATGCGGCGGCGGCGGAGCTCGCGCAGATCGGACAAGACATTCTCACGAAAGAGCGCACGTTCACGCCCGCGGACCAACGCGAGCTCCCGAAGCTACGGACCAAACGCACGGAGTTGCAGACGATGATGCAGGACCTGAACAGCCTGCTGCCGCAGATCGAACACGAAGTACGGGCGGCCGTCCAGGACGCGGCGTTCGCCCATCGGGTGCTCGCGGCGCAGAAATTTAACACCCTCGCCGCGCGACAAGCGGAGATCACGCAGGGCATCGCCGCCGCGTTACAACAGTTCGAAACGTCGTTGCGCGAGCTTTTGCGAGAAAAGAAATCGCTCGCCGAGCAGCAGGCCTCCCTCAAGCACCAAATGGGTCTGAACGCGTCCATACCAGACCCGGAGCAACTCGCGAAATTGTATCACCGCGACATTGCCTGCGTTGTGGCGGGAGGACCTGTGAGTCCAGACTACAACGCCGAGCGCATGGACTGGACGACTCGCGCCCTGAATCATCAGGGCGAATTGGGGGCGCGGGGATAAGGCACGCCCCACCCATGCGGACTTCACACACACCAAGGAACAGCCCTCGCCGCGGTCGAACGACGGGTGAGTCAGACACGGAACGGGGTACAACCGCCTCAGGAGGAGCACGTCATGGACGAGACATCCAAGGATTTCGAGGGAGAATTCTCTTTGTTCCCCCTGAAAAAGAGGCGATTTCTGGAAGGCTACGCCAAGACAGGTTCGGTCGGCCGCGCCTCCCTGCACGCCGGGGTCAGTCGACGGACGCATCTGACATGGAAGGCCAAGGATCGGAAATTCGCGGTGGCTCATGAAGAGGCTTTGACCATCGCCGTGGACCAGATGGAACAAGAAGCGCGCCGCCGTGGCGTGGAAGGCACCCTGGAGACGGTCTACTATGCGGGCCGTCCCGTCGGCGAGATTCGACGCTACTCCGACGTGCTGCTCATCTTCTTGCTCAAGGCCGCACGGCCTGAGAAATACCGAGACAACTACAGCAGCTTTTACGAGCCACCCGGCATAGATCGCGAGACGATGATGCAGAACATTCACACGAAGTTGCAACGCCTCGCACGGCAGCAGGTCGGCTCGTCACCCGACCCGGGCGCGACGCCTCCCGCACCACGATGAACCGATGCCCGCGCCACCACGACACGGTGGGTACGCCTGATGAGTGACCCGATGACCCTGCAGCGTGCCATGACCGTCATTCAGGAGTGCATCGCGTCGGCCTGCCCGGCGGACTGTCCCGCGCTCGTGGGTCAGTTGGAAACGCTCCGGGCAACGGCATGGTCAAAAATGGTGAATGGGCAGGGACCGGCGGCGATACATTCCCCGTCAGCGGAACCGCTGCTGACGATTCAACAAGTCGCCCAACGGCTGAAGGTGAAAGAGTCCTATGTCTACGAGCTCTGCCGAACAAACGCCCTGGCCTCCGTGCGCATGGGTAAGTATGTGCGCGTCTCCGAACACGCGCTGACCACCTACACCTCGACGCACGAGACTCTCAAGGGGCCTTGACATTGTTCATATCCCTCACGGATAATGCTGCATCATGCCGATGACGGGAGACGCCCTGAAGCGCTATCGCAAGCAACTCAAGCTGACGCAAGTCGCGTTGGCCAAAAAGATCGGGGTGCATCCCAATAGTCTCGCCCGGATGGAACGGAACGAGATGACGATTTCAGAGCCGGTGTCACGGCTGGTGCGGGTCTTCGCGGCTGCACAGAACAAGAGGTAGCGCATGGCCACGATTTGGAAGCGCAAAGATCGGGATGTGTGGGTCGTCGATTTTCGCGATGCGAGTGGCCGTCGATTCCGTCTGTCGGTGCCGACGCGCGACGAGGCCGAAGACCTCCTGGCGGAAAAGATCAAAGAGAGGAAACACGCGCCCCTCACCCCGCACGATCGCACGTTGACCTTGGCCGACTATACGGCGCGCTGGCTCCAGGCCGCGCGCAGCCAGTTGGCGCCCATCACCGTTCAAAACTATACGCAGCACCTGACCGTCCATATCCTGCCGCGGCTGGGCCGGATCCGTGTGGCCGATCTGCGGCGACGGCACGTGAAGGATTTCCTCACCACGTTATGCAGCACGACCAACGCGCACGGCCGACCCTTTGCCAAAAATAGCCTGCGTCTGATCAAGGCCGCATTGTCCACGGTGCTGACGGATGCCGTTGATGATGAGCTACTCTTCGCCAACCCGGTGATGCAGCTCGGGCGCAGTAAAAAGCACAGTGCGACCCGGATGACGACCGACGAGCTGATCACGCGCGTTCGTCCCATGACCTGGGCGCAGGCCCAGACCGTGAGTCAGATGCTCACGACCCTCGATCGCGAGCACCTCTTGGATGTCCGCTATACCATGCTGCTCACCCTGCTGCTCAAAACAGGGATGCGTCCCAGTGAAGCCCTCGCGTTGCAACGTGGGGACCTCGATCTGAGCCAGCGCACCGTCCGTGTGGAACGAGCGGCGACGATCGGCGGACAGGTGAAATCCACCAAGACCCGTGACGTCCGCACCGTAGATCTCAGTGCCAGTCTCCTGCCGACGCTCACCGCCTACCAGCATTGGCTTGAGGTGGAATCCATGAGCGGTCGCTGGGGCGAGAGCCCCTGGCTGTTCCCGAACGATCAGGGCACCCTCTTGGACGAGCGCCATATGCGTCGGGTGTTCCATCGAGTCTTACGCCGCGCCGGCCTGCCGACGTTTCGGCTGTACGATCTGCGCCATACTTTCGCGAGCCTGCTCTTGTCGTCGGCCGTCCCGTTGCTGTACGTCAGCCACCAACTCGGCCATACGAATCCGACGACGACGTTAAAGTATTATGCGCGATGGATTCCAAGCGGGGACCGACGGTATGTCGATGTGCTGGATCGGGCGTCTGGAGCAAGTTGGCACCAACCCTTGGCACCAGGTGGACATCCTCCAGCATCGGCGTCAGAAAGTGCTGAGTTTCCAAGGGGTTTATCGGCTACCCCATCACCGCCGACCCATGATGATGAATCAACAACCACTCATCCCCGATGCGCTCGAAGAGATTCGTGGCTAACACCTTCGCCTGCTGCGGTTCGTCAGATTGATTGGTGGTGATGTTCTCCACGCAGACGACCCAGGCCATATCGCCGGCCACCTGCACTATCACGTCGGTGAGTTCGAACGTCATGGAAAAGGTATTATTGAAGATCAAGACCCAGGAGTCGCGGACCGCAGGCCAGTCCGACCGCAACGTCCAGCCGGGATGGATGCAGGTCACATAATCCTGGTGCGCCCAGACTTTATCCATCTCGCCGATGTCGAGGCTGCCAAACGCGGCATAGAACGCGTGGTTCGCTTTGTTCACTTCTTCGATGCGTTGTTCCAGCATGCACGGCTCCTTACCTGAAAAACGAGACGTATCATACTGCAATCACGGAGACGAGGCGAGGGGGGAGAATGGAGGGCGCACGATAAGACCGTGCTCACATAGGTTATGGGTGTGTCTTGGCTCGCCCGGGTGGGCGGGTGAGAATGATGCGCGCGGGGAAGGATACCTGGCTATTTCCTTTTAGGGTAGAAAAGGCAGAACGGACTCGATCTTAGCAGGCTGCTCAAAAAGGCCGTCCAGCGAGGCCGCAGGTGAGCCGAAACCGGAGGCGTACCCTCTGGGGTACGTTGAGGATTTCGATGAACCGAGAACGAAGCTGGCGGGCTTTTTCAGCAGCCTGTTAGCTTGTGAGTCGGGATGTTTGCCGATCTACCACCCAGACTCCGGCTAAGATCAGCGCGATGCCGAGGATTTCACTCGTGCCCACTGGTTCTTTCAACAGCACCGCAGAGAGGACGACGGCGGCTACAGGAGTCAGATTGCCAAGGACGGAGGCGCGCGAGGGCCCGATACCTTTCACGCCAAACAGCCAAGCCTGTTGTGCGATGGCCGTGGCGAACAGGACCAGATATCCCAGCGCCATCCAGTCCGCCTGCGTCACGGACCCGAGTCCCGCGTCCAGCATCTTGCGATCGGTCCACAACAGGGGAATTTGGAGGACGGTGGCGACGAGCAGCGTCGTCCAATTGACGGTGAGGGCCGAGTGGCGCTCCATGAGCTGGCGGCTGCCGATACTGTAGAGGGCCCAGCTCACCACTCCGAGAAAGACCAGCAGGCTGCCCCACAGCGGCTGATCGCCCGCAGCCTGGAACCCCGCCACTGAGACCAGCCCCACCCCCGCGAAGGACAGGAGACCGCCCGCCCACACGGCGCGCAGCGGAACATCCCGAATCAACATCGCCGAGAGCAGCGCGGTCACCACCGGACTCGATCCAATGATCACCCCACCCACGGCCCCACTCACATAGTTGAGCCCCATCATAATGAACAGGTGGTTGCCCAACACGCCGAGCCCTAGCAGTCCCAGCAGACGTGCATCCGCCTTGGTCAGTTTGGCCAAGGTGCCTTCCTGCCACCACCACGTGGTCAGGAGGATTGCCAACCCACCGATGTCCCGCAGGACCGATGCCTCGACGGCAGAGAACGACCCGAGGGCCATCTTCTGCGCCACAATCGAGCCGCCCCAGAGGGCCGCCGCGAGTAGGACCGATCCGTAGGCCAGGCTGGTGGAGGGAGGTGGCATGAGATAAGGGGATACCGTCGTTTCCGTCTGCCGTCAAGAAATATTCTTTCAAGCCCGTGGACATAGGCCCGTTCCCCTTTGCGTGGGAACGGAGGTTTTCGACAGAGCGGGCTTCGATGAAGAATTCTTCATCTTCGCTTCATAGACCTCTCATGTTGAACAGATACTCTTCATACCTGAGCAGCGTGTGTTCTCACTTTCAACAAGGAGGTCTCATCATGAAGAAGATCATCATGGCAGCCTGTGTGGCAGTCTCTCTCACCGCCTTTGCCGGCCTGGCACTCGCCGACAAGGACAATAAGAGCATCCCCAAGACGGCAGTCTCGCTGGAACAGGCGATCAAAGCCGTCACGGACAAATACCCGGGCCGGGTCGTCGAAGCTGAGCTGGAAGCTGAGGACGGCAAGACCGAGTACGAGATCACCGTGGTCAGCAACAACGGAGAGAGCCGGGAGTATACCGTCGACGCGCAATCCGGCCAGGTCTCAGAAGACAAGGAGGCCGCCAAGCACGAAGGAAGCCACAAGAAGTAAGTGCGGCAGTGACTCCAAGACGGGATCAGGCCGGAAGAGTCCGGCCTGATCCCATGCAGCGTGCCCTCATGACAAAGGAGAAACGACTATGCAGATCGCTCTTCATCCAATGCTCGTCCATTTCCCGATCGCGCTGTTGTTCGCCAGTGTCCTGTTTGATGTGGCCAGTAAGGCCCTCACGCGCGACAGCCTCCGCGAAGCCGCTCTCTGGCTGTTGGGATTGGGTCTCCTGGGTGGTATCGTCGCCGCGATCGCGGGAGGCCAGGCTGAGGATGCGGCGGAGAAAGCTGGTGTGGCCGAAGCCCTCATCGAGACCCACGAAACACTGGCCTACATCACGCTCGGCATTACGGCGATCTTGTTTCTGTCTCGGCTCCTGCTTCGCAATCGCTTCAGTACGAGGGCCCTCGCCGCCTACCTGGTGATGGCGACAGTCGGACTCGTAGCCGTCAGTGCGACCGGTCACACCGGCGGAAATCTCGTCTATGAGCATGGTGCCGGCATCAACGCGGCACAACACATGTCCGTGAAAGGATAGTAGAAGCGATGGTGTTGACCGGGGACCAATCGGAAGTAAGCCTGTGGACCAAGGAGCAGAACGCCCGGTGACACATTGGGAGGCGTTATGATGCGTGTCGCATGTAGCTGGGGACTCCAAGTAAGCGATTTCCAGAGTGCTCACGAGTCGGCTGGAGTGGCTGGATGGGGATCTGCTTGGATGCGTTCCGTTTGAAGGAGTGGCATCAAAACTTGTCACTGTGATGCACGTGGTGTAGGCTGAGGGAAAGTGGCTACCGAATATTCCACTGAGGCGATGAGGTTGAGCGTGCGTCGGTTTCGCGTCGTTCCTGTCTTGTGGCTGATCCTCTGGATGCTCGTGATCCCGTTGATCCACGTCCACCCCGATGCGGATCAGCGTCATGGAATAGCCGATCATGTCCACGGTGGGATCTTCCACACCGTCTTCTCACAAGACCTGGAGGGCGAATACGGGCATCATGCGCAAGAGCATGACGCTCCGGTGGTTCAACTGCCGGTTCTTCCATTCCTTGGCGCCTCTGCAGGCCTCTTGAACCACTCCGAGATTGGGTTCTCGTTTCTCTCCTCCTCTCCAGACCGCCCATCGGCCAAGCAGGCCCTGACTAACGTCGTTCTCGCTGAGTTCGACATCACCCTGCTGACCCGTCCTTGCTGCCTCACGCGCCAGGATATTTTTCCCGCGCCCATATTGGTGCTCCTTGCGAACGATCTCTCCGGTCGCGCTCCCCCAGCAACCTCCGTCTGAGTCGATTCCACCAGAGTCGTTCACATAGACCAGCCTCCTGTGGCTGGGAGCATGCGCGGAGGCTCTCTCCCTGGCAGAGTCAGGCCATTTCCACAGAGCCACTGATTCTGGCCCGGAGATACCAACAAGACCTGTTTCGATTGAGCATCGCGCTTGCGAAGAGACGGAGGTATCAGATGTTGTATCGATGGTTTCTCATACTTGGGCTGATAGCCTGTGCCGGCGCGCTCACCATAACCAGAGCCGTTGCGAGTGAGGCCACCGAAGGCCCGCAACAGTATGCGCTGGGGGAGATCATTACCCTCGCGCTCGAGCGCAACCCTGCGATAGCAGGAGCCCAGGGCGTTGTGCAGCAAAGTCGCGGCCAACAAGTCGCCGCCGGTGCCTATCTCAACCCATCGGTTTCTGGGTCGGCCGGTCGGGGGAGCATTCGGGATCCGAGCACTGGGGTGAGTATTACGGAGCGGACGGTGACAGTCGAACAGCCGCTGGAGTGGCAAGGGAAACGCCGCGCCAGGCAGCAGGCGGCGGATGCAAGTGCGGCAGGAGCCGGCGCCGCGATGGACGAGACACGCCTCAATGTGGTTGCCGATGTCAAGGTCGCCTTCTACCATGTGTTGTTCGCGCAGCGCGATGCCGAGTTGACCAGCCAAAGCCTGACCATGGTCGAAGAAGTTCTGCGGACCGTGAAGGCGCGCGTGGCTGCGGGCGACGCCACACTCTTTGAAACGATGAAGGCCACCGTCGAGGTCCAAAAAGCCACGAAGGAGGTCGCACGCGCCCAGAATGCCTTGGTGGTAGTGAGAGCCAAGCTTGATATGGTGACCGGCAGTGCATTGGGTACACAGTTCTCGATCCAAGGTGACTTCGAGTCGCTCCGTCAGGAACCTGATCGGGCGGCGCTCACCGCGCGAGCCATAGAAAGACACCCCACGCTCCGACGGCTCGCCAAGTTGGTCGAACAAGCCGAATTCACTACCGTCCTGGAACGAGAATCACGGATTCCGAACGTCACGGTACACGGAAACTATTACCGCGCGGCGGGTGACGAGTCGATTATTGCCGGGCTCAGTGTCCCCATCCCACTGTGGTACCAACGCCAAGGTGAGATCGAGAGCGCACTCGGCGCCAAATATCGTGCAGAGGCCGAACGCCTACGCGTGCAGAATGAATTGACCCAGACCATTACGCAGCATGTGCAGGAGGTCCGTACGGCGAACGAGCAACTTCAAGTATTCGAGACGGGATTGCTGAAGCAAGCGGAACAGACACTCCGGGTCGCACGCATCAGTTTCCAGCAGGGGGCCGCCAGTCTCTTGGACCTGCTCGATTCCCAACGCGTGCATAGGCAGACGCTGCTCGAGTACGTTCAGGCGCGCGCGGACCTCTCCATCGCCCTCGCTCGGCTTGAACGTGCGGTCGGTGGGATCTGACGATTCAGAAGGAGCCTGACCATGAGAATCAGATGGACAGCACAGACCGGATCGTGTGTGCTCGCGCTGTTCCTGTTCGTCACGGCCTGCGGAGACCGCGGGAGTGAACAGCCGGCTCCGCCGCTGAAAGCCAGCCCACAGTCAGGCGCTCCTCGCATAAACACCATTCAGGCCCCAGCGGCCGTGCGGGATCGAGTGCGGATCGACACGGTCGCAATGCACGTGGTTCCAGAAGTGGTGACGGCCCCAGGCGAAGTGTCGCTCGATCTAAAGCAGGTCGCAAAAATTACGGCCAGGATTGAGGGGCAAGTCGATCGCATCCATGTCCAGTTGGGTGATCGCGTCCAGCGTGGGCAGCCGTTGGTGGCCATTGAAAGTATGCGCTTGGATGAATTGGTGCAGGAATATCTCGTGACGAAGGCCCAGGCGGATGTGGCCGACAGCGGGTACCGACGGACTGAGAAGTTGCGGGCCGATCAGATCGTGACGGAGCGTCGACTGGTCGAAGAACGAGGCCACTACCTTGAAGCGCAGGCCCGTTATCAGCATGTCCGCGAGAAGCTCCTGGTTATGGGCATGACAACCGGTGAATTGCATCAGTTAGAGCATGGAAGCCACCAGGAGGGGCATCTCTATACCCTGACCTCGCCGATCGCCGGGACGGTGGTTGCGCAGAATATTGTGCGGGGACAGGGAGTCACTCCTGGAAATGAACTGTTTGAGGTCGTGGACACGAGCCGGGTCTGGGTCTTTGCAAATCTGCCGATCGAACAGGCCCGAAAGTTCAAAGAGGGCGATGTGGGGACGATCCTGCCAAAGGGCGGTGAGCCGGTCACGGCTCCACTCACGTATATTGCTCCGGTAGCGGACGAGACCACGCGCACGATTCGAGTTCGGTTCGAGGTCGCGAACCAGCAGCACAGCCTGAAGCCAGGGGAGTATGTCGATGTTCAGCTGACCGTCGCAAGTCCGGCAACCTTGGCGGTCCCCGTGTCGGCCCTGACGATGGTGGGCAACGTGCGTGGGATCTTCGTTCAGCGAGAGACTGGGTATGCATTCGTCCCGATCGAAGTCGGCCGCGAAGGCGGGGGTTGGGTTGAAGTGCAGAAAGGACTGACCGCGGGCGAGCAGGTGGTGGTCGACGGCGTCTTTGACCTGAAAAACGTATTACTCAAAGAACACATCGGGTCCGGAGAGGGAGGGTAAGATGGAACGGCTGTTCACCCTCTCGCTGCGCTACCGCTTCTTCACTCTGGTGGCGGTGATGCTCGTGATCGCCATCGGCCTGTGGTCGCTTACCCACCTCACCATTGACGCGATGCCGGATCTGACGCCGGTCCAGGTCCAAATCCTGACCCGTTCCCCATCGCTTGGCCCGGTTGAAGTGGAACAGTTCATCACGTTTCCAATCGAGGCCTCGCTGAGCGGATTGCCCGCCCTACGCGAGCTCCGCTCTGTGTCGCGCTATGGGCTCTCGGCGGTCACCGCGATCTTCGAAGATCAGACGGACGTCTACCGTGCGAGACAGTTGGTCACCGAGCGGCTGACGCGCGCGATGGAACGCATTCCTGCCGAGTATGGCCGTCCGATCGTGGGACCGCTGACGACCGGCTTGGGCGAAGTCTATCAATTCACAGTGAAAGGAAAGGGCTATAGCCCCATGGCGCTCCGGACGCTCCTCGAATGGGATATCGGGATGCGGCTGCGGACGGTGCCGGGTGTGGTGGAAGTCAATATTTGGGGAGGAGAACCTCAACAGTTCCAAGTCGTGGTGGATCCAGCGAAGCTCCTGTCCTTTAAACTCTCGCTTCGGCACGTGTTTGAGGCGCTCGAACGCAACAACGCCATCGCCGGCGGCGGCTACATTGAGCGTCAACGCGAGCAATTGCTCATTCGTGGTGAAGCCTTGGCGACGCAGGTAGCCGACCTCGCGAGGATTGTGGTGGCACACGGCCCCGGTGGAGTACCGATCTACATTTCAGATCTTGCGGAGGTGAAGGAGGCGTCGGCCCTCCGCATCGGCGCGGCGACCGCAATGGGAGAGGGCGAAACCGTCATCGGAATGGTCCAGATGTTGGCGGGCGAGAATGCTCAACAGGTCATCGAGCGTGTTAAAACCCGAGTGAGAGAGATTGAAGCGACCCTCCCCTCTGGTGTGACAATCGAACCCTACTACGACCGAATGCGCTTGGTCTCGAAGGTAATCCATACCGTGCGCAACAATCTGCTTGAAGGTGGACTCCTCGTCATTGCAGTGCTGTTCCTCTTCCTCGGCGATTTCCGCGCAGGCGTGATCGTGGCGTCCGCCATTCCGTTGTCGATGCTGATCGCGTTCAGCGGGATGATGCAGATCGGACTCTCCGGCAACCTCATGAGCCTGGGTGCCATCGATTTTGGTTTGCTTGTGGATGGCTCGGTCGTGATGGTCGACAACATCCTCCGTCGATTGGCGAAGAAGGGGGTCATAAGCCAGGAGGCACGGCTGAGAGAGGTCCAGGCGGCTGGCCGCGAGGTACTTCGCCCCATGACCCTCGCCGTCAGCATCATCATTCTCGTGTACGTGCCCATCCTGGCGCTGACCGGGATCGAGGGGAAGATGTTCCGTCCGATGGCACTGACCGTAATCCTGGCCCTGGCCGGATCACTCCTCCTCGCGGTGACGGTCACCCCTCTGCTCGCCTTTTGGTTTGTGCGGGCTAAACCCGGACATGAGGACACGCGTGTGATCGGAATGCTGCGCCGCGCCTACGAACCCTGTCTCAGATGGGCGACCACGCGCCCGGCGTGGGTGGTCTCGCCGGCGGTTGGGCTGTTTGTCGTGAGTCTCGGAATCACCGGGTGGCTCGGCATCGAGTTCGTGCCTCGACTCGACGAGGGGGATATGGCGATTCAACTCTGGCGATTGCCCAGCGTGTCGCTGAGCGAGTCGGTCCGGAATGCCTTAGACGTTGAACGGGTGCTTCGCAGATTTCCGGAAGTTGTGCAGGTGGTGACAAGGACCGGAAGTCCCGAGGTGGCGACCGACGTGATGGGAGTGGAGATGTCCGATGTGTTCGTCATTCTCAAGCCGCAGCAAGAATGGACGACGTCCAGCACTCGCGAGGACCTGATCGCCAAGATGAGGCCCGCCATTCTTGATGCGGTACCTGGCGTTGGCCTCGGGTTCACGCAACCGATCGAGATGCGCTTCAACGAGTTGATCGCGGGGACACGCTCCGATCTCGCCGTCAAGATCTTTGGGCCTGATCTGGATGTGCTCAAACAGCAGGCCGAGGCCGTGGCGCGTGTGTTGGAAACCGTGCGTGGCGCAGCAGACGTCAAGGTTGAGCAGATCGCGGGCCTTCCACTTCTGCGAGTGATTGTGGACCGGGAACAGATCGCCCGGTATGGGCTCACGGCAGATGAGGTGCTTACCCTCGTCCAAACTACACGTGCGGGACGCATCGTCGGCACCGTGGTCCAAGGCTCACGACGGTTTGACCTCGTCGTCCGCTTAGCCGACAGCGCATCAGCTGATCCCGCCGCATTGGGCAATCTGCTCATCCCAACCGCTCATGGTGAACTCGTCCCCCTCTCCCGCGTGGCGGCCATCCGAGTGGATACGGGCCCGGCTCAGATCAGCAGGGAGCATGTCCAGCGACGTATCCTGGTGGAGAACAACATCCGAGGAAGGGACTTGGGGAGCTTCGTGACAGAGGCTCAGCGCGCCGTGGCGCGTGAGGTGTCGCTCCCGACAGGGTACGAATTGACATGGGGCGGACAGTTTCAGCATCTTCAAGAAGCCACCAGCCGGTTAGCCCTGGTTGTGCCCATCACTCTCCTCCTGATTCTGGGTGTGCTGTCGGTCATCTTCGGGGCCATGCGCCCCGCGCTGCTGATTTTCCTCAATGTCCCCTTGGCCTTATCTGGTGGCATCCTGGCCCTCTGGCTACGCGGCTTACCGCTCAGTATTTCAGCGGTCATCGGATTCATTGCCCTGTTTGGCATTGCTGTGCTCAATGGTGTGGTGCTGGTCAGCCACATCCGGCAACTCGAAGCAGAAGGGCTCCCAACTGATCAGGCTGTCATACAAGGAGCGATGGACCGGCTCAGGCCCGTGCTGATGACGGCACTTGTCGCCAGCCTCGGCTTTCTTCCCATGGCGGTGGCCACCAGCATGGGAGCCGAGGTCCAGCGGCCCCTCGCCACCGTCGTCATCGGGGGATTGTTCACCTCGACGATATTAACGTTGCTGATCATTCCGGCGCTCTACAGGCGGGTGTGTGTAGAGAAGGTATCGATCAAGCAACAGGCAGAATTCACGACTGGGTGAGGCGTCCTTCAATGAATAGCCCTCGAGGCCCGATGTCCCCGAGACAGGGTACGATGCACATGGGCAAGAAGAAGTTCGTGAGCGCGTGTTTCTTCGAGGTAGCCAAGAGCGTGTGGCCCCAGACCACAACCGTCACGCCGATTGTCCAGATCGTGCCAGGAGACTAGAATCCAGGCAGAGGGACCACGATGCGCATTCTGATTGTCGAAGACGACCCAAACCTTGCGGGGTTCGTCCAAAAGGGACTTCGAGAAGAACGCTATGCGGTGGATCTCGCACAAGACGGCGAAGAAGGACTTCTCATGGCGAGCACCACACCCTATGACCTCGTCATCCTCGACGTGATGCTTCCCAAACTGGACGGGTTCACGGTCTGCCGTCGTCTCCGTTCCACCGGCAACACGGTGCCGATCCTGCTCCTGACGGCACGAGGAACCGTTGAGGACCGGGTGACCGGCCTCAACATGGGGGCCGATGACTACCTCACCAAACCCTTCGCCTTCGCCGAACTGCTCGCTCGGGTGCGCGCGTTGATACGGAGAAAAGGCAACGACCACACGCCGCGCCTCACGGTTGCGGACCTCGAGGTCGACTCCCTCGCCCATCGGGTCTGGCGGGCAGGCCGGGAGATTACGCTCACGAACAAAGAGTACGCGTTGCTGGAGTACCTGCTTCGCAATCCGGACCGCGTGCTGACGAGGACTGCGATCATCGAACATGTGTGGGATATCCACTATGACGGCATGACCAATATTGTGGATGTGCACATTCGCGCGCTGCGCGCCAAAGTAGATCGAGAGTTTTCCGCTCCGCTCATTCATACGGTTCGCGGCGTCGGGTACGTGCTGAAAACACCGGAGGCCTAGGGCATGGTCGCGTTCCGCACTCACATCCGCCGATCGGCACTGGCTGTCATGCTAGTCCTCCTGACTGCCTTTGCCGTCTTGATCCACGCCGGTCTCTCGAACCTCCTCTATCACCATATCGACAGCGAACTGCTCGCCCGCGCCCAGCAAGAATCCACACGGGTCGAAACCAAGACCGGCACCCTCACCCCGTCGGAGGACGACGAGGAGCACGAATTACGTGAGGCCGCCCGCTTTACCGTGGTCCTCGCTCCAACCGGAGCGGTCATGTGGAAGGGGGCGGCGGTGGTCGTGCGCCCCTCACTGGAGGCCTCAGTACTGGCCGATGTCCAACGCGGACGCACAGTCTACGACACCGTCGCCACGCCGAATAACGATCCTATCCGGCGCATCTCTCTCCCCATCACGCGCGGTGGAACCATGCAGTACATTCTTCAAACGGAGTCATCGCTCCGTCTTGTGCAGGACACCCTCCGCCTGTTGCTCCTCCTGCTTGCCGGCTTAGCTGCAGCCATGGTCTGGGCGGCCTGGCTCGGAAGTCGCTGGCTCGCCCGCCAGGCGCTGACGCCGGTCGAAGTCCTCACCGCCACCGCGGAACAGATCTCCGTCCCGTCGCTGAAGACACGCGTGGTGCTGGATGCGCAATACGAAGAGTTTGAACGTTTGGCCCGCGTGTTCAACGCGATGTTAGACCGACTGCACACAGTCTTTGAAGGACAACGCCAGTTTGTGGCCGATGCGGCCCATGAGATTCAGACTCCCCTGACCGTAATCAAAGGCACGATCGAGGTCGCGTTACACAAGAGCCGGAGCGCCGACGAATATCGGGATGCGTTGGTGACAAACTTGGGACAGGTTGAGCGGCTCAGCACCTTGACGCGCTCGCTCCTGATACTGGCCCAATTCGCCGGGGATCGCCCGCCCGTGAAGCTGGTCCCCCTGTCGTTGGAACCGATGGTGCAAGAGTTGGTCAAGGAACTAACCGTGCTCGCCGAAGACCGCAAGGTTCGACTCACGCTGGAGACGCACCCGGTGCCGCTCGTATTAGGGGATGCCGGGCGACTGACACAACTGCTGATCAATCTGCTCGACAATGCGTTGGCCCATACGCCGCCAGAGGGCGAGGTCACCCTACGGCTCAGACCGGAGAACGGGCAGGTGGTGGTGGAAGTGGACGATACAGGCCCTGGCATTGCGCCGGAACATTTGCCCCATCTGTTTGAACGATTCTACCGGGGGGATCCTGCGCGCGACAGGGAGTCGGGCGGAGCGGGCCTCGGACTTGCGATTGTGAAAGAAATCGCGGAAGCCCATGGCGGAAGCGTGCGCACAGACAGCACCCTCGGCAAGGGGTCGGTCTTCACCGTCACGCTTCCGTCGTACCGCCCGCCAACCGTCAACTCACCATGAGGGCAGCAGCGAAGACGTTGAGCCGAAAGCGGACTCCGCCATGGCTCATCCGACCGCACGATGTATGAACGCTGCCATCCCCGACCGCACTCTTTCCTACTTGAAGTCCGTTACTGTTCTATTTCCCGCTAGGCTTTGCGGCACAACTCGCTTGAACTTACTTCTAGCACACAGCACGTTTCTATCGACTTTTATCTTTCAGTCTCACCACCAAGACCCCATCGCGGATCGTGACGAGCACGGCAGAGACGCGCGGATCGCTCGATACTGTTCGATTCAGTTCTTGAATCACCGCCGTCTTCTCATCCGGCGCCGGCTGTTTCAGCACATCCCCGTCCCACAGGACGTTATCGATGAGAATCAGTCCACGCGGCGACAGCAAATCGAGCGCCCGTCGGTAGTAATTCACATAATTGATCTTGTCGGCGTCGATGAAGATCAGATCGAACGGTCCCTTCAGGTGCTTCATCGTATCGAGCGCCGGCCCCATGCGGACCTCGATCTTCTTGCCGACTGGCGAGCGCATGAAATAGGTTCGAGCTAGCGCTGCCGACTCCTCATCGAGCTCACACGTAAGCACCGTCCCTTCCGCCGGTAACGCTTCCGCAAAGCAGAGCGCGCTATAACCGGTAAACATGCCGATCTCCAGCACACTGGTCGCCTGCACCAGCTGCGTCATCATCTGCAGAAAGGCCCCTTCGAGCGGCCCGACGATCATCTGCGGCGACTCCATTCGCCGCTGGGTCTCTTCCCGCAAGGCTCGACAGAGGTCCGACTCCGGTATGGAGTGGGCCTGGGCATAGGCCTCAATGTCAGCAGATACGAGTCTATTCATCGCTCTGTGCGACTATTGGTTTGAAAACGGATTGTTCGTTGCGTACACTACATGACAGGATGCAGATCGGCGCGATCATAGCATGACGGTTCCTGGAGGAGACACCCTACTGTGAAGACTCTGAAGACTGTGGAAGCCTTGACGACCAGACTCTTGGAGATCCAGCGCATTAACAGCGCGGCCTCGCTCCTCTCGTGGGATCAAGAAACCTACATGCCGGCCGGCGGGGGTTCGGCCCGCGCCGAACAGATTTCGACACTCCAGGGTATCGCACACCAGAAGTTCGTCTCGCCTGAGATTGAGCGAATGCTCGCCGCCTGGATCGATCCAGAGACCGGTGAGATCCGTGACAGCCCCGGAGATGCTTGGGACGAGCCTACTCGATCGTTGCTCCGCGAAGTGTGGCGTGACTATAGCCGCGCGAAAAAGCTGCCCTCCGATTTTGTGATGATGCTCAGCCGGGAATGTTCGCTGGCGCAGCAGGTGTGGGCCGAGGCAAAAGAAAATCACGCCTTCTCGCAATTTCTCCCAAACCTTCGCACGGTTCTGTCGCTCAAGCGAGAAGAGGCCGAGTACCTCGGCTACCGAGACTCGCCATACAATGCCTTACTCGATGTGTACGAGCCGGGCTCCACCATCGCGGCATTGCGCCCGTTGTTCGCACAGGTCAAGGGGCGTCTCGTGCCG
>JANYBU010000164.1 GCA_025360665.1 Nitrospira sp. | reverse complement strand
TCTGATGCGCCAGCATGTAACAGAGCTCATCATGAAAGGCATCGGTATCTTCCGGAGTCTTGAAATAGCCGAAGTTTTTCCCCCAAGCGGTCCAACAACCAGCGAGCCGTTCAAAGACTTGTCGGGAGTCACGCTCTCCTCCCAACTGCGGCTTGCCGTCAGGCCCGACGATCGGATCCCCCTGCTCATCTCGCTGCGGCACTCCGGCTCTCCGGAAATATTTCTGGGCAAGAATATCGGTCGCGAGCTGAGACCAAGGCTCGGGAATGTCGATGTTTTCCAACTTAAACACGGTCGATCCATCGGGATTACGAATTTCCGACGAACGTTTCACGAACGGCAGGCCTTCATAGGGACTTTGCCCGCGACGTGTAAATCGGCGTTCTATTCTCACGATTTCCCCTCCCCCAGTCCACGTGGTTGGTGTGGGACCGTTCTCGATCCCAAACAGGAACAATCAGGTTTGAATATCAATATGGCGATGTGCTTTGAGCGCCCTAATTTTGATGTCTCGACGATTGCTCCATCAAAGGAGCATCTACCGTATATAGCGATCTGGATAAATTGTCAATACCAAATGTAGTGGTTTGGCTGGGGAAACGGATGAAAGCCTGTGAATACCTGCAAATGATTGGGAATCGCCATCTCTCGGGAATCTAGACCGACTTATCCACAGTAATTTGATCGAAGATAGACCCTGTTTTGACATCCAAGAGATACCCACGGACAAAAAAACTAAAATACACGGCGGCCGAGGGTTAAAATGGCCTCATCCACTCCCTCAACGGGAATGAACTGGTTGCCGATGCCGATGACCACGACCCGAGTACCCAGCACCGTTGTTTCAAACCGGCTGAGGACTCCCCAATTTTGACGCATGGTGTGAGGACGCACCATGCTATTGAGTAACTCCTGACTATGCCTGCGAAAGATATTTCTGACCACCGTTCCTTCCCGTTCAGGTGTGGACTGATCCATTCGATCCATGGCTTTGGCGAGTTCGGCTTGCACGAAGCCCAGATATTGATCCGTGGTGGGATTCGTCAGTGCCAACGCGACACTCACGGCCAATGCCGTCACAACCAAGCTCAAACGCAGGAGGCTCATACAGGCCCTTAGATTGATTGCTGCTGAACCTATGCCGCACCAGACCCAATGGAAACGGAGGCGTGCAGCTCCCCTTTGACAAACAACAGCCGCATGATTAGCCTACGATTGGCAGGTCTGTTTCGGCAATTCTGCTGCTCACATTGCCTGTATCAGGAGGATTATCATGTTTGTCTGGAGCAAACGCCTTGTCGCAACCTTGTTGGGACTATTTGTGCTCATGCTGGGAGTCTTTCTCCTCAACACAACTACGGACAGCACGAGCAGTCTCCAGATTCATACCACACGCTGGATAGCCCTCAACTATCTCGGCCTGGTCGCGTGGGTCTTTGTCTGGATGATCGATCAAGCCCGCATGCGCGGAAAAAATATTTGGGTTTGGCTTGTCCCCTTCGTCCTGGCACCCCTCCCGACGTTAATGCTGTTCGTCTTGTTCCTCCAGCGCCGCATACAGTCGTCATAGATCGGCTGAGCCAGCTCTTGCTTGCGCATCGCGACCGGCTTCTTGATGCAACTGCGCTCGGAGAGCCCACACCAGCCAGATACCGGGTAGAGCGACCAGAAATGACCAAAAGAAAAATTGTGCCCAGCCGACCATTTCGACCAACTCGGCCGACGGACGACCGGAGAACACTCGCCCGAGCGCTTCCAGAGAAGAGAGCAACGCAAACTGGGTTGCCGTATAGCGATGGTCGCACAGTGACATAATCAGTGCGACAAACGCTGCGGTGCCCATGCCACCGGTCACATTCTCGACGAGAATCGATGTCGTGAGCGCCGCGTAACTCTGGCCCATCCACGCGAGCCACATAAATCCCAGATTTGAGACCGCCTGCAAGAAACCAAAGAGCAGTAACGACCGGACCATCCCGAGCTTGGCCATTGCGACGCCCCCGACCAATGCACCGATGAGTGTGGCCCCGAGCCCAAGGCCCTTCGCATACCCGACATCGCTGACGGAGAAGCCCATCCCTCCAATAAGAAACGCCGTTTGAAGCGAGGCCGCAGCGGCGTCTCCAATTTTATAGAAGACAATGAGGGCGAGGAGACCGAACACCCCTGGACGCGCGAAGAGTTCTTTCAGCGGTCCACCAACCGCGTCGGCCAGGCTAGCCGGCGTGGCACTCGGCTCTGACGGTTCTGGACTGACGAGGATTGTGACGACTCCTGCCGCCATTAACGCGGCAAGCAGCAAATAGGTGTTTTGCCATCCAATACGATCGGCCAACAAAAGGGCGCCGGCGCTCGCAAACAACAGCGCAAATCGATAACCATTCACCCACACAGCTGCACCGAATCCCTGTTCTGGGCGTAAGAGTAGATCGGTCCGATAGGCGTCGAAGACGATGTCGAGTGAGGCAGAGAGAAAGGCCACCACGAGAGCCAGGGCCCCGAGTATCTCCGGACGCTGGCCTGGACCAGTCACCGCCATGGCCGTCAAGCCGAGAGCGACACTGAGCTGCATCACCAGCATCCATCCGCGCCGGCGTCCCAGCCAGGGGGGGACCAGGCGGTCCATCAATGGGGCCCACAAGAACTTCAGTGTGTACGGGAGACCGACGAGCGTAAAGATGCCGATGGTCTTCAGGTCGAGTCCAGCAACCGTCAGCCAGGCCTGGAGCGTCCCTGCTGTGAGGGCCAATGGCAACCCCGAGGCAAAACCTAAGGGCAACATGATGCCGATGCGTCGGTTCGCAAGGATCTGAATGAACGATGTTGTTTTCATCGAGCCGTTTCAGTAGGCATGAGGAAGCAGCATATCATCGGAACGGAGGGGAGGCTCAGGACATTCTCGAAATCGATCGCTTGGAGCCTATCCGACATGACCGTTCGTCACGAGACGAAGGAGGGGCAGGCATATGCGCGGCCGCAGGCTCTAAACAAAGCTGATGCCTAGGCATCATTCGCCGCAGTAGAAAGGTCACTGCCGGACAAGCTCTGGGAAAGGGGAATAGGCCAACGAGGCACTGGAGGACCATCCCGCGCAGCAGCGCATCGAACCTCAGCAGGGTTGTCCATTGAAGGTACAGGGCTTGTAGCGTGAAATATCAAACTCTACATTTTCTTGGTAGACCTGTTCGTTGCCGTTCACGCCATCCTGCTCCGGATCGTTATACATGGTGTGGTTCCACCAGTAGAACAAGGGATACGCCTCAGTCTGGTACACCGGATTCCCGTAGTTGCTGCGCGCATATTCCTGTACCAACCGGCCCGTCACGTAGTCGACTTGACCATTGCCATTGAGTGAATACAACATCAAGAAGAGCCGCGCTTCGTGATCGTACTGCTCATCAATTCTTGTCGCGAGGTCAGGTTCGAGAGGAAGGGGCTCCTTCGTCCACCCTCCGGACACAAGGAGGAGAAGAAGAAGAGATACCATGAAGATGGAAGCCACCATCTGCGAAGGTGTCACAATAAACTCACGATAATGGGGCGGGCCAGTCGGCGAATTCTACCAGGACCTTCTAAGGCCTTCAAGCGAGGACAACGAACAACGTGAAGAACTCGCTGCAGCGCCTTGCTCCCATCGCAAGGATCTCCCTATAATGGCCCGACTACCATGAAACGTGCATCGCTCCATACACTCGGCTGCCGACTGAACCAAGCAGAGACAGCCGTGCTCGAAGCTCGCTTGCGGCGCGATGGCTACCGCGTCGTCGAGTTCGGTGAGCCGACAGACTTGCTCATCGTAAACACCTGTTCCGTGACAAAGGATGCGGAACGGTATATCGAATCCACCGTATCCGTCCTCTTCGCGTCGGGAGAAATGGACGGCTTTAGGTTGGGGGCTACAGCAAACTTTCTGAAAGTGGGTGTCCCCTCAAACATCGATCTCACCAATCATCTAAAAAAGGTGGGTATTACAAGAGCATCGGACTGTTGGGCGATGGGTCTGCTGACGGCGGAGCGTCAGCCCATGCGAAGGGTGCCGGTTCTATGAAGACCAAATCCACACCGACTCACGTGCATCTTGAAACATTTGGCTGCCAGATGAATGAGTACGACTCGGAACTCGTTCGCTCGCTTATGAAACAAGATGGATTTGTATTTACCGACGAGCGAGAGCGCGCAGACGTGATTTTGATGAACACCTGCGCGATTCGTGAGAATGCCCACAACAAGGTCTATAAACACTTATCTGAACTCAAGAAACTCAAGCGACAACGTCCGTTGGTCGTAGGCGTCTTGGGTTGTATGGCGCAAAACCTGAAAGAGGAACTGACGGACATTCAACCACTGGTCGATGTGCTCGCCGGCCCTGATGCCTATCGCCAGCTGCCGATGTTGATCCGCAATGCGATGCGGTCCCAAGAAGAGGGGCTGGATCAGAAGGGACTCGCGGTCGACCTTTCGGAATATGAAACCTATCACGATGTCATACCCGACCGAAACGACGGGGTGAACGCCTGGATCGCCGTCATGCGAGGCTGCGACAACTTCTGCAGCTTCTGTGTGGTTCCCTACACGCGAGGTCGTGAGCGCTCCCGCGATCCGGAAGGAATCGTCCAGGAGGCTCACCGGATCGCTGAGCAAGGATTCAAGCAAATCACGCTCCTTGGGCAAAATGTCAATTCGTACCGATTCGGCGACTGGGATTTTACACAATTGATCACGGCCGTCGCAGACGTGCCAGGCATAGAACGCGTGAGATTCACGTCCCCGCACCCTAAGGATTTTCCGCCTTCATTATTAGACGCCGTCGTGTCCCATCCTAATATCTGCAAGCAGATTCATTTACCCCTTCAGTCCGGCAGCGACCGCATGCTCGTCTTGATGAATCGCACCTATACGAATAAAGAGTATCGTACCTTGGTCGACCGTATCCGCACCTTGCGGTCGGACATCGTCCTGACCACCGATATCATTTGTGGTTTCTGCGGGGAAAGCGATGAGGAGTTTGCCGAGACATACCGGCTTGTCAACGAGACACGGTTTCACTCAGCGTTTATCTTCAAATATTCTGAGCGAAAGAACACCATTGCCGCGCGCAAGTTCTCGGACGATGTCTCCGAGACGGTAAAGACCGAACGGGTGACACGACTCTTCGACCTTCAACGGAACATTGCCTATGAGCGCAACCGAGAATATCTTAAGATGACAATTCCGGTCTTGGTCGAAGGGGACGCCAAACGATCCGCCGCGCAGGGCATGGGAAAATCGGATGGCAACATCACCGTCATCTGGGACAAGTGCACGGTGCCCTCTCAACCGGGAGACATGATTTCCCTTGCCATCTACGATGCGTCGTCCACGACGCTGTATGCGGAACGTCCGCCGGTGAATTGAATCGCTGGTGGCCACCCTACTTCCACAAAAATCATTTTTGTAGAATACGCTCCAAAACGAACACTTCCGAACAAGATCTGTTTCTGAATCCCACCGTCCCTCACAGCTCTCAATAACAAATGTGAGGCAGCATCCGCATGACGATCTGCAGTGGAACGGGATTTTTCCGTTCCTGAATCCATGGAATAACTCGGCCCAATGTTACAATTTAGTGCTGTATTATCATATATTTATACGTATTTCCTCCTGTGCCAATCCTTGTCTTCATTGAGTCAGTCCATTCCGTAACACTTTCCATCTTCTCCTGATATTGCCCTAGTACATCACTGAGCCTACTTCCCCCCTACTAGAGGCATAATCTTTGCTTTGAATGAATTACCTATACGTAACCGCACACACTCACTCCCTGGAGAAGAAGCATGATCGAGAATCACGATCACAACATGAAAGAAAAAAAAGATACCTCCGTGAGCCTGGAGTCCATCATTGCGATGGGACTCTTCGGATGGATTGCTCTAAGCATGGCACTGATGGGCCTGGGAATCTGGTAATCCCCTTCGGCGTACCGACACTGCATCCTGCCATGGATAGTCACACACACCCGTTCTGAAAGAAGGAGAGTCGCGATGAAGAGCTGTCTCACGCTAGCGAATGTGCAGAGCCCGATCATGCAGGGCCTTGTTGGGATCGCCGCTCTTACCCTCGTCATCAGCGGTTGCGCCGGTGGGACAAAACTCGCTCACAATACGAAGGGCAGCGTCTACTTAGAAGAGGTGACTGATTGGTCGTTTGAAGCCAGCCATCCCGCCGTGATCGACCAACTGACCATCACAAAGATCGTGAAAGGGTTATATAACAATGACAGCATGAGCGGATCTTCGGGAATGTCCGCTGGTGGCAGCAAGCCGATGAGAATTTTCAGCGATGAGGATGCAGAGTTTCTCTCTCCCCTGCTCGCACAAGGCTTATCAAAGGCGAAACCCGAACAGCTTGTTGGGTTCCGCGTATCCTCATCGGCAGGGTCAGGCTCTGAACCCACCACGGGCAGTATTTACGTGCAAAATGGATCGATATACTTGACCATCGGGAAGGGTGCCAAGCCGACTGGTTTCATGCCTGAGTCGGCTGCACGCACCGAACCGGCTCCGGCCTATGCCGCCGGTGGCGCACTCGGCGCCATGGTAATGATCATCGACTATCATGCACTAGCCATGGCACCGATGCCCGCTGCCATGCCGATCACAAAAGCCACGCCGATCACTCCGATTGCGCCCATGATGGCAGCATCTCCGGCGAAAGCGCAGATGGTCTCTGACAGGGTGGGCCAGGAGGCGGTAGAGGGTGACTTTCTGGCTCAGAAACTCAATGACTTGAGGATAGCAAAGGAGGCGCTCGCCAAGAAGGATTCCGAGATCAATATGCTTCGCAAGGAATCGGCATGGATGAAGCGCGAACTGCGGGACCGCGACGAGGAAATAAAAGCGATCAGGTCGACCAAGGTATCCGCTAAGCCGGCACCGAAGAAGAAACTGGCGCAAGCCAAACAGACTCGCTAGCCTGCCTCAGCCGACATTCAGTAACTCCGGTTGGAGCAAGACCACTTCACTGGACAGGGGCTGTCGGAAACTCATCCGGCAATAACAGGCATACGTCACATACGTATCTTGTAGGCAGTACCGAGCCAACTCTAGCCCCTGTCCTTTCCCCCACATCTCAGCCACCTGTGCCCCACTGCCTGATTTAGTTTCGACATTCAGCGCTCTCGCCAGCACATCGAGTTTTACCCACCCACGCGTATCCCAATTGCTCCAGACCGCCATCGTATCGTAGACCGGTTCCGTGCGGAACTTGGCGAGGTTGACGTCCAAGCTCGGCTTAACTTGGTGAATGATTGATCGCTTCTTGATGAACGGCAGGTCGAAGCCCAGACCGTTATGGGTAATGAAGAGCGACGGGCGATTCTGAGCCAAACGGCTCCAGAATTGTCGCAGCAACTCCCGCTCATCCCCGCCATACCAGGCCACCGACCCACGCGGCTCGAGCTGGTCAGAAAATTCCAACAGGCCGATACAGACGATCTGACTAAACGTGCCGTCAAAGGCCGACTTCGCATATTGTTCATCCTCGGCGCGTCGTTGAACTTCGGCAGCCCCCACCGTAAACAAATCGTAGCCCTCACCTGCCGGCTCAGATTCGCCGCTTAACGGAAGCTTCCCCGCCAGCCGCGCCCACTCTTCCCGAGGCGCTTGAATGGTCTCAATGTCCAAGACGACCTTCATGAAGGCTGCCCCATGGTCTGTCGCCGTAAGGCCTCGATGATCGGACGGTCCGCTGGGGGAAACTCAAAGTCGCCCAACTCGTGCGGCCAGACCCATCGAATTTCCGCACAGTCGATTGCCGTGGCGTGCCCAGTTTCGATCCTGCAACGGAAGAAATGCAGTTCCACAGTTTTCTCCGCATACTCATGCCGAACGATCTGAAATGGTATCGGCACGTCGATACGAATATCCAGCTCCTCGAATAACTCCCGCCGCAGACATTCTTCCAATGTTTCACCCGGCTCGCGCTTCCCCCCTGGAAACTCCCAGAAACCAGCCAAATGCACGTCTGGTTTCCGTCGGGCGATCAAGTAGCGGCCTTCACAATAAACAAGACCGGCAGCGACTTCAACGACCTTCATGCCGCACCGAAGCTCCTCGCGACTTCTGATCGAAGGGGTACGTCTTACAAAATGATTTCATCGGGCATTGCCGACAGGAGGGATTTCTCGCCGTGCAGCAGGTCGCCCCAAAGTCCATGATCGCCTGGTTAAAGTCATAGCCCTTCCCACGTGGTATTAAGGCTTCAGATAATTCCCATAGCTTCGGCTTCTGAGTCTTGGGGTCGCCCTTCGCGACGAACACCCGATGAAGGACTCGAATCACATTCGTATCCAGGATCGGCGCATCCTCGTTGAACGCAAACGACCGGATGGCGCCGGCCGTGTAACGTCCGATTCCTTTGAACGACAGCAATTCCTCCGCATCGCTCGGAAGCTGGCCCCCATACCGCTCCACCGTCTCGCACGCGATACTATGTAACCGCTCCGGTCGAATGTTGTAGCCTAGTGGGTACCACGTCTTCTTCACATCCGAGACCGGCGCATCAGCCAACTCTTCAAAGCTTGGGTAGCGGTTCAGAAACTCGTGGTACTTCGGGATCACCCGATCGACCTGAGTCTGTTGCAACATCACTTCAGAAACCAAAATGTGATAAGGATCGGAGGTCTTCCGCCAAGGCAGATCGCGACCATGTTTCTCATACCACTTCAGCAAGCGGGTCTGAAAACGGCGCTTCAGCGAGGAATCGAGGCCGGAGGACTTTTTCGAACTCTTCTTCTTGCGCCGAGCGGTTGTTCGAGAGCGAGAGGTGGTGGGCATCACAGCGTCAATCCAATGGCGACATTCTAGAAGTGCGCCCACCGAAAATCAAATGGCAACCAAGCCGAGCACGTGCTGCGGTCGATGTACCAAGAGGTGCCACTCCACGATGCCGCTTCTATGGCTGATTCGGAAGCTGCCCAGCTGTAATCGCCAGAACGGTCACGTCAAAGTACAACGTCTTCCCTGCGAGCGGATGGTTAAAATCGAGCACCACTGTCTCCTCTTTGATTTCTTTCACAATTGGAAATGCAGTCGATCCATCGGCAGCCTGTCCTTGGAGTTGCGCACCCACTTTCTGCGCCGTGGCCGGGATAAGTTCTTTCTTCACTTCTCGGATGGCTTGTGGGTCAATCGGTCCATAGCCATCCGTTGGAGTGACGACGACATGCTTGTGCTCCCCTTTCTTCATACCTTCCATGGCCGTTTCTAACCCGGGGACAATCTCATGCGCGCCCTGCGTATAGATCATGGGTTCCTTGCCGACATTGGATTCGAGCACGGATTGATCGTCGAGGGTCAGCGTGTATTCCAACGAGACGGCATTCCCAGCAGACACCGTCGCGTTGCCGTCGGACTTGGAAGACTCGGCCCCGACCGGCGAACCCATTGAGGCCCAGTAGAGCACGCAAGCAGCACAGACTCCTCCTAGGAATGCCAATCGATTCATCGCTCGAATCCTCCATACGGTCCGGATGAGATCAGGAGCAGCTGGAAAAGGTCGCGGGATGGGACAACAAGAATGGCCATTGATTCCAGCGATATAAAATGACGAGAATTTTTATCACAGTCCGCTTCCCCTTACCACTCTACCCCAAATTGATCGACAACAATTTGATGCGCCACGGTCTGCTTAAGGTCACCACCTATGTCGTCCTCTCCACTTAGTGGGATCCGAAATATCCAAAGATCTCTATTTCTTTGACATCCACCAGTTCAACGAATAGCCTTTCCTGAGGAGCAGCCATGGTCATCGGTAACCTGATCGCCTGGGCCTCTTTTGAATTGGACTCCTTCTGAGGGCACCAATATGACGGAGCAGAGGCAGCACGTTCGCTATCAGGTGGAATTCCCCGCTACATTCGCGGGCGATCATGCCGGGATAGCGACCGTGTACAACCTCGGGATTGCTGGCTGCAAAGTCGTCAGCGATCTCGCGGTAAAGAGAGGCGCCCTCCTCGCCGTGCAGCTCCAGATTCCGAAACAGACTACCGCCATCACCATTCGAGCCGCCACAATTCGGTGGACCATGGAACTTGAGTTTGGGATAGAATTTCTTGAGATGCAGGAGCTGGAACGAGTCCGTCTGGAGCAGTTCCTCGCAACCCAAGTGGAAATCGTCGCATAGGAACCGCTCAGAGCACAGTTATGGTCACCAGAAAGCATCCCAGATTTTCCGTATCGCTCTCCAGTACCTTGGAGCATAAGAATCACTTCCGCCATGCAGGGTCCGTCCGAAACCTTTCGGTCAAGGGATGCCGCGTAGACAGTATCGTCAGCCCCTTTACCGGCATGCAGATCGCCATGCAGCTGCATATTCCAGGTGAGGCCCAGCCGATCATGATCGACAATGCCACCGTACGCTGGTCCGGGTCCGCCGGCATCGGCCTAGAGTTTCTGACGATAGCCCCCCTGCATCAAGACCGACTGAACCGCATGATCCAACAACTCCAGCCCAAGACCGTCTCATAGCCGTCTGCGGAATAACTAAGTCGGCCCGCGAGACGGGCGAGGGTTCGAGGTCCGAAGTTCGAGGTTTTCGGAACTTCGAACTTCGGATCGCGCCTGGCTTGTCTGGTCTATCTGGTTGGTCTGGTTCAACCAAACAAACCAGATAGACCGAACAGACCAAATGAACAAGACAGGCTGGTGCACGTTTTCAGCATCCTGCCAGTTGCATTTCAGGGGGAGCACTCCGTATCCTCCGTCTTCATGAACCTCGCCCAACTGTCCCATGAGCAATTCAAAGAACTCGTGCACGGCATCGTCGACGATCACCTGCGCGAGTTACTGGGCGATCCTGACCTCGGAGTCCAACTAAGCGATGGCCTGCGCGCTCGTCTGAAAGAATCCTTGTCCAGTACGGAGAGACTGTCCGGGGAAGACATCGCGGAGCAGCTCGGTCTCCGCTGGTAAGGACGCCATGGCCTGGTATCGTCTTGCCTATCGCCCAGCCATCCTCCAAGATCTTGCGAACATTGAGCCGTCCATGGCACAACGACTCTTGGACAAGACCAAATGGATCGCCTCCAACATCGATAACTTGCGCCACGAACCGATCGCGCCAGACCTGCCGGGCCTTTCCAAATATGTGGTCGAGAACTGGCGAATTTTTTACTCCATTGACCGAGACGATCACCTGGTCGATATTCACGGCTTCGTTCGCCACAGAGAGCTTCGTTCATGATCGCCATCACAATTGCCGCCATCGAAAAGCTGAAAGCGATTCAAGTCCATCATCCTGCGGATCCGGTCGTCCGGGTTTCCGTGCGCGATTTGGACGATTCACGCTTGAGCTTCGGTATCACGCTGGAAGCGAACACCCAGCCTGACGACGACGTTCAGCAGGTCGATGGCCTCACGATTGCGGTTGATCGGCGGAGTGCGCCACGGATGGAAGGCGTGACTGTCGACTATACTGAGGCCGACGGGTTTCGTTTTCTACACGATGGCCAGGGCCGCAGCCTGCCACTACTCACAATTCCCACACTCAATTGATGGAGAGGCCTAGCAAGCTGCGGGATAAACATTTCGGCATAGCAAGACTTCAATGGCCTCCACGGCTGGAACAAAATGAGAACTGCCCAGAAGGATGCTGAAACAGGCCTTGCTGGAGGCCTGTTTCAGCATCCTTCGAGCTGTTAGGTGAGTCGGTCCGGCAAGGTAGCCACATGCACCTGGAACTCGCCCCGCGTCACATCGTCGACATAACGACGCAGTGCATCCTTGACCACGGGGAACGCAATCTCGTCCCAGGGAATTGCAGAGAGTGAGAATAACTGCACCTCGAGGCTTTCCTCACCCACCCCGAAATCGGGCGAATGCATCGGCCCGCGGAATACCAGATAGGCCTGGCCGATGTGTGGAAGACTCAGGACCGCAAAGAGGGAGATACGCTCCACCTGAGCCTCTGCCTCCTCCAATGTCTCACGAACGGCCGCCTGCTCAGTGCTCTCGCCGATTTCCATGAAGCCCGCAGGGAAGGTCCAGAGACCGGACTTGGGCTCGATCGCACGCCGGCAGAGGAGAATGCATCCGCCCCACTCCGGAATGCAGCCTGCGACGATTTTTGGATTATGGTAATGAATGGTCTGGCATGAGTCGCAGACAAACCTCAGACGATTGTCGCCGGTGGGAATTTTCTTGGTGACAGCCGTGCCGCAGGCGCTGCAATAGTTCATTGCGATGCTCAGTCGGGTGGTGATCTCAAATGGATAGCACAAAACTACGGTTCTTTGCACCCTGCCCGAGTGGGCTGGAGGGCGTCCTCGAACAGGAACTCCACGACCTTGGCGTGCCGATGACCACAAAGACGGACGGCGGGATCGCCTTCCTGGCTCCCTGGTCCACGATGTATTGGGTCAATCTCAAGAGTCACATTGCCAGCCGCGTACTCTGGGAAGTCGGACAGGCCCCTTATCTCTCGGAAGACGATGTGTACCGCGCGGCCCATAGCCTACCCTGGCCAGACTGGTTCACGTCGTCACAATCCATCAAGGTGAAAGTGAGCGCGCGCCGTTGTCCACTCACCAGCCTGGACTTCATCACGCTACGTATTAAAGACGCGGTCTGCGATAAGTTTATGACGGTGCGCCATAAGAGGCCGAATGTGGAGACGCATCACCCGAACATCCGGCTTGACGCGTTTCTCGATGAGTCAACGGTGACGTTCTATCTGGACACCTCCGGTGACCCACTCTTTAAGCGAGGCCATCGTATCGTGTCCGTCGAGGCACCGTTGCGCGAAAACCTGGCGGCGGGCTTGCTGCGGCTCGCTGGATGGACGCCCAACGACGTGCTACTCGACCCTATGTGCGGCGGCGGAACGATCCCTCTCGAAGCGGCGCTGATGGCACGCCGGATCGCGCCTGGGCAGTCTCGGTCATTCGCGTTTGAGCGCTTGATTGTCCACGATCCCAAACTCTGGGGCCATCTGCGCGAAGCCTCTCGGGTGAAACAAGTGGCAGAGGTGCCGGCTGCCATCTATGCGTCCGACCAGGATCCTGCCGCGGTCAAGATCGCCCAGCGAACGTTTCAGGGAGCGGGGGTCGCGATTGATATTCGCCTGCGGCAGAGCGACGTGCTCGACCTCGAGGCTCCGGCTGAACAGGGCGTGATTATGATCAATCCCCCCTATGGAGTCCGACTCAGCCGGCCAGAGGAACTCGATGCGTTCTATCCCAAGCTGGGCGACTGGATGAAACAGCGATTCAGCGGATGGCGGGCCTATATCTTTACCGGCGATTTACGGGTCCCCAAACTCATCGGCCTCGCGCCATCAAAACGCATTCCCCTCTTCAATGGTTCGCTGGAATGTCGCTTGTATGAATTTCAGATTGTGTCGGGATCGATGCGCAAGACGATTCACGCACCCGGTAGCCAAGGGTGACGTCTCTCCTTCTGCTGGAGGCCCAGACCATGAATCGACCCCTGCCGCTTCTCTCCAATAGACTCCTCTTCTTGTGAATTCCCTGTTGTAGTGCGCTGCAAGCTTTGCTTGCTTTGCTTGGCCCCCTCCCATCCAAACAGCTACCTGCGCCAATCGGTGCTTGATCGGCTGGCTCCTGCCGTCCGTAAATACTTCGAGAAAATCATTGGATTATGTTCATAATAATAACAATTGTTACATCTAGTTATATCGAATTCATCATCCATCACATTGACTTATTCTCGACGGAAGCTATCTCTCATCTTACACGTACATCTCGTGTCTTTTCACCGATCGAGCGAAGGGATGCTTCCACATGAATAACGAGACAGTCGCCGTAAAACTACCGGTCCTCCCGATTAAGCGCACCGTACTGTTTCCCGGGGTCATGATGCCCTTGACCGTCGGGCGTGAAGGGTCGATTGCTGCCGTAGAGGCGGCGATGAAAACAGAAGAAAAGACGATTCTGGTGGTCGCGCAACGCGATCCCCTAACAGAAGAGCCGGGGCTCGAAGACCTCTTCACGATCGGCACCAAAGCCATCGTGAAACAAATTGGTCGGTCTGAAAACGGCACCGTCCATGCGCTCGTGCAGGGGCTAGAGCGTGTCGCCTTGTTGAAGGTTGAACAGACAGCGCCATTTCTCCTCGTCCAGGCCAGGCGACTCGAGAATCCAGCGGATCAGGGGACCGAAGTCCAAGCCCTGCACCGGGCCATCCAGGACCTGGTCACGGACTTGCCTCGATTGATTCAGGCTCCAGGCATTCAGGAAGCTGCTGTGGCCTTCAGCAACGAGGACAATCCCGTCGCCTTAGCCTATCGCGTGGCCTCGCTCCTCAACCTCACCGTGCAGGAAGAGCAAAAACTGCTCGAAAGTTCGTCGACGATCGAGCTACTGCGATCGCTCTATGGAGCTCTCTCGAAAGAAATCCAGATCCTACAATTGCGGGACAAAATCACCAACGAGGCGTCAGCCAAAATTGGGAAGACCCAACGAGAGTATGTCCTCCGCGAACAATTAAAGGCCATTCAGCAGGAACTCGGCGAAGGCGAGGGAGAAGAAAACGAAGTCTCTGAACTTAAGGAGAAAATTCAGAAGGCCGATCTTCCCGACCCTGTACGCAAGGAAGTGGAGCGGGAGATTGCCAAGTTAGCCAAGGTGCCTCCCTCCTCGCCAGACCATCAGGTCCTCAGGACCTATCTCGAACTGGTGATGGAGCTTCCCTGGAAGAAATCCTCGGAAGACCGTTTAGAGTTGAGCAAGGTTCGTCAGGTCCTGGAAGAGGATCACTACGGCATCAAAGAAGTGAAAGAACGAATCGTCGAGCATTTGGCCGTATTGAAGCTGAATCCCACGGCCAAGGCGCCCATCCTCTGCTTAGTCGGACCTCCCGGCGTGGGCAAAACCAGCCTGGGCCAGTCCATTGCCCGGTCTATGGGACGGACGTTCGAACGTCTAAGCCTGGGCGGCGTGCATGATGAAGCGGAATTACGTGGCCATCGCCGGACCTATGTCGGTGCCCTGCCTGGACGAATCATTCAGGCGATGCGTCGCGCCGGCGTGAATAACCCCGTCTTGATGTTGGACGAGGTCGACAAGATGGGCCGCGACTTCCGCGGCGATCCAGCTGCGGCCTTACTGGAGGTTCTGGATCCGGCGCAGAATCATACATTCCGCGACCATTACCTGGATCTCCCGTTCGATCTGTCCAAGGTGTTCTTCATTACAACCGCCAATACGCTGGATACCATCAGCCAGCCGCTGCTCGATCGGATGGAAATCATCCGGCTTCAGGGGTATAGCGAGCGGGAGAAGGCGGAGATCGCCATTCGCTACCTCTGGCCGCGACGGCTCAAGGAGGCAGGCCTGGACGCAACCCAAGCCCTGCTGTCGGATGACGTATTGAATCTCGTCATCAGCCGATACACCAGGGAGGCCGGCGTGCGCCAACTCGAACAGATGCTCGGTCGCCTGACCAGAAAAGTCGCGCTGACATTCGCGGAACTTTCAGAAGGTCAGGAGCGGGTCCCTGTGTCCATTCAGCCAACCGTCCTTCCCGATTGGCTCGGCTCCGAGCGCTTCATGCCGGAAGAAGCGCGCAAGGTCTTGCCTCCGGGCGTAGCCACAGGGCTAGCCTGGACTCCGAGTGGTGGAGATGTCCTCTATATCGAGACCACCTTGCTCCCCGGAAGCCATGAACTGACGATTACCGGTCAGTTGGGAGACGTCATGCAAGAATCGGCCAGGGCAGCGCGGAGCTACCTCTGGTCGCATGCCGAGAGCATGGGGCTAGACATCTCACGCTTCAAACGGAACGGGTTGCATATCCATGTGCCATCCGGAGCCATCCCGAAAGACGGACCATCGGCCGGTATCACCATGGCCACCGCGCTCGCATCGTCCTATAGCGGAAAAGCGGTGCGGAGCGACACAGCCATGACCGGCGAGATCAGCCTGAGCGGGTTAGTGCTGCCGGTCGGCGGGATCAAGGAAAAGGTGCTGGCAGCCCATCGTGCCGGTATCCGACGCATCATCCTGCCGAAAGCGAACGAGAAGGACCTGAAAGAAGTGCCGCAGGAAGTGCGGAATGAGCTGACCTTCATCTTGGCCGAACGCATTGAGGAAGTGCTCCCGGCGGCATTCAATCAGGATGCACCGCCATCGGCGAGAGCAGAGCGAGACGAACCGCTCGCAACCTCCACCGCTTCGTAAACTCTAGAGGCCCCGGCGCAACGCCGGGGCCTCTGCCAGAAATTCAGAAGCACTTCTCGACTTGCCCCGCTCAATTTAAAGAATGGTTCCTTGTATCTTTCCTCCAGTGGCATGATGATACGACGCCGAATTAACTGGGGCATGATAGACCGTTGGTTCCGTGGTCCTCGACAGACCGAGTGTCAGCGTGGGTCATCATGCTCCTTCACCTGCAAAGCCCGAACAGTT
>JANYBU010000162.1 GCA_025360665.1 Nitrospira sp. | reverse complement strand
ATCGCATTCGATATGAAGGCAGAGCGCCTCGGCAAACCGTTCCGGAACTAGTTGTGCGAGCGTCTTCGTGAGGGAGCGTCGAGGAGTGCCGGCTGCTTGGTCCATGAACCATCGCCTCGCCTGTTCCTGCGTCTTGCCTGGAAGAAAATTGCCATAGAGGTCCGGGCTCTCACCCATTTCCTGCGCCAGCGTCCAGAAACGGCTCGCGTCCATTACGACTGGGCCACTAATCCCGAAATGCGTCCAGAGCAAACTCCCCTTCCGCTGATCGACCGTTCGGCCTTTGATAACCGTCGTCAGTTCCACCTCGTGAGACAAGCCTGAGAGAGCTTTGTGGAACATGGCGTCATCGAGCAGCAGGGGGACAAGCGCGGGAACTGTGGCACTCACGTGGTGCCCCAACTGTCGCGCCAGCTCGTAGCCGAATCCGTCACTCCCCGATTTCGGAATTGATCGGCCTCCTGTCGCAAGAATAACCTTCCTCGCCTTCAGAGTTCCGTGAGTATGATGGATCGCAAATCCAGCTTCTGCATCAGAAAGTCGGTCGATGCCCGTCACGCGATAATCCGGACGGACGGTGACGCCCAGCTCGCGACAGCGGTCAACGAGTGCGTTGAGAACGGTCCGCGCCTTGTCGGTCACAGGAAAGAGCTTGCCGGTCTCCTCTCGCTTGAGCTCGACGCCCAGCGAGGCAAACCATTTGATCGTTTGCTCGATGGGGAACGCAGCAAGCACGTTCTTGATGATGTGGCGATTGCCAAAGAAATCGACGGGTGTCACGACATCATGCGTGACATTGCAGCGGCCGCCCCCAGAGACGAGGATCTTGGCGCCGACTGATTTGGCCCCATCCAGGAGGGCAACCTGCATGGGGAGACCGGTCCGTGCTGCCCCTTCCCCTGCGAAGATACCAGCAGCCAACCCCGCAGCCCCAGCCCCGACAATACACACATCAACTGTTGAATCTTGCACGAATTAGACACCTCGCCCACGGTCCGATCGGATTACCAACCATCGAGAGAGTATCACGATGGCCGGCCAGCAATTCAATCAGAGATGGGGTGGGCAGCCTGGTCGTCCTCCTGCTCGCGGAACCCGCACGATCGGAATGTGCTCGTTCGACGCGCGCACTCGAGGATCAACCAGGCCGCCCTTGAGAAGGAAGTAGGGGATTAAGAGGATGCGGGTGAAGAGTTGAGTTTAGCCCTCGTTTGGCCCGTCTCGCACGTCTCGCGTCAGGGTCCCTGGCCGCTCTCGTCCGAGCGTGAAGGGCAAGGTCAAGCAACGACCCCAGTCCTTCCCCCTAAACACGAATCAATAGCTCCACGTCTCATGCGCCAGAGGGGTATGATTTAATTCATCTCGGCGCTGCCGCCAGCTTGGCAGGAATTGATCCATTAGCGCGATGTAGCGGTCATTGTGCTTCCGTTCAATGAGATGCACCATCTCGTGAACGAGAATGTACTCAAGACAATGAATAGGTTTTTTGGCCAGTTCAAGATTTAACCAAATTCTCCGATCAACGCTGTTGCAACTCCCCCACTTTGTTTTCATCCTTCTTACGCCCCAGCTCTCAACCTTCATGCCTATCTTCGCTTCCCATTTTTCGATTAAAGGCAGGATTAATGCTTTAAGATTCTTCCGATACCAGGCGAGTAGGATCCGTTCACGCTTGTCTCTACTAGCCCCGACAGGAACCCGAAGCTCAAGAATCTTATTGCCCCGCCTGGAAACTTGTGAAGGTCCGTCATGCTCGATCACATTCAGCAAATACCGGCGGCCAAGAAAGTAGTGGCTCGCACGCGACACGTATTCACGGGCCGACTGTCGCTCTTGAGAATGAAAGCGCTTCCGCTGTCGCTTAATCCAGCCTAACCTTGAGATGACGGCCAGCCGCACTGCTTCATCACGGACCCTCACGGGAGCCGCTACACGCACACGACCATTCGGTGGGTAGACACCCAGGTGAAGGTTCTTGATAGCCTTTCGAACAATCTCTACCGGTAAGCCGCTTACCGTAATTCGGCTTCGTTCAATATTCATCTTGGTTCTGCACCAATGTGAGGACTCGCTCTACCAGGGCGTCTATCGATTCTGCAGACTTCGCCTCATAGCCAGCAGGATGTTCTGCCTTCGGACTGGAAGTGGGATCGGCAGATGCGCTGATTCCATGAAGAAGGCTTTGCTCAAGAGCTGCCTTAATCGCTAATTTCACCTTCTTCACTTTGAATTGATTACTGCGCCAATCGTCCTGCCTGCTTGATCGGACGGCGCTATCCACGGCTAGAGCCGAGACCTCATTCTTACCGGGTCTTCGCGGATCACAGTGGGTCCGTTTCCGCACTCCGAGTCAACGGCGGCAGGAACGCGGCGACGATTTTGAGCTTGAGGTAGTCCTCGTCGCGGTAGCCGTAGGCCCGGCGCTGGAGGACGCGGATCTTGTTG
>JANYBU010000158.1 GCA_025360665.1 Nitrospira sp. | reverse complement strand
CATTCGATCGTAGAGGCCGAGGCCTTGGCGGTCGAGGTCGCCTTCGACCTGGAGCGCGGGGAACTTGTTCGGCACGACACGCACGGTCCAGTTCGGGCCGTTGGGCTCCACCGGCGGCAGCCGGTAGGCCATGATTTCTTTCGGTGTCAGTCGCTCTTGCCCTGGGCAAAATGGGCAGAGGGCTGCGGCCAACGGCCGGGCGGCTTGCAAGGGAATGAAGTCGTGAGGCCGACCGCTCCGTTCCGTTGAAATAATCACCCACCGACCGACAATCGGATCACGGCGTAAATCAGGCATGGGCACCCCCGCAAAATTTTGACATTGGTTCATTTGACCACTGATTCATTTTCGAATGCCTCAAGCAATGAATCAATGAATAAATCGTCAATCGTCTCATTACGCGCTTCGCGCTAGTCACACTCGCCATAGATTCGCTTCAAACTCAGGACCTGGCACGAGGAAGGTCGCAGGCTTGTGGTGCGGGTAGCGTACGATTTCCAAGCGATATTCCAGCACTAGAATGGTCATGCGGAGTTCCTGCCCAGGTGTGAGCTGTAAGTCCTTGAATGGCACAGCCAGTTCGACAATATTCCCATGACAGATGGATTGGTAGGGGCCGATCTCCTGCCAGGATCCGCTTGCCAGTTTCTGCGAGAGCAGAAACTGGTCTGGCCCTGACGGCGCGAGTGAAAACGACAAGTGATAGAGGTGTTCTGGCGTCTGCAACTGCAGCTCGACCGTCAGCCCTGCCGGCCGCGGCTGCGATTGCTCGTCCGGATCGAGCCGCAGATACAACTGGTCAAGACTCCAGCCAAACTGGATATCGGTCAGCACCCCTTCGGCTTTCCACATCGCGCCGAGCGGCGGCTGAGTCTTGATCCTGCCTGCTCCGCGCCACTCAAAAAAATTGGTCACGAGTCCGTCGATGGAGGGGCTCAGCAAGGCGAGAGGCGCGGTCACGAGGTCTGCTTCCGGCATGCCGCGGGGACTACAGATCGGCTGATTCAACAGGTCCGGTGGCGTCAGTCCCGCGATCGTCCAGACGTTCAGAAGGTGAGTCCGAAAGAGCCGATCGAACTCGTCGTTGTAGCCGCTATCAAAGTCGTCCCCATACCACCAGAACCAATCGCTGCCTTCGGCGGCATAGAGTTCGTCCCAGGCGGCTTGCGCGCGATCCGGGGGGAGCGTGGCCGAGATCTCGGAGAGCCGGGATCTGGTATGACTGATCAGGTCCCATCCCCGATTGTCTTCCTGGTGGCCGATCCAGATCTTGTAGTCCTGGTTGATCCAGGAGCCCGAATGGAGGTGGCTGATCCGCCGCGTGGCTGGCGCGGCTTCGAGCGCGTCGGAGATCGTCGCGGTGGTGGCGCGAACCGCGTCGTGATCGAGCGCGCCGGTCGAGCAGGCCTTGTAGAGGAGCGAGAGAAACTGTTCGCCACCCTCGTGGTAGTGTTCCCATGGATTTTCCCCGTCGAGTACAATCGCGATGGTGACCTGGTCCTGCGGCGTGTCGTAAATGATCTTGCGCAGCCGACGAAGGACATCCTCGGCGGCCATATCAGGAGTGGTCTTGTGGTAGACGAACCCAAAGGCATCGGAGATCTCCCGATCGCGAAACAGCATCGTCACGTCTTGGCCCTCCGGCCCGACCCGGTAGGGCTGATACAGATCCCGGTGGCGTTGCCACGGTTGCTGGGCCGCGTCGAGCGAGCGAGCGAGGATGCCTTCGTCGGTCGCCAGCCAGCGCAGTCCGACCTTGGGCAACATCGGAATCAGTTCTGGACAGACGGAGCCCTCCGACGGCCAGAGGCCCACGGGGGCACGGCCGAATGTGGCGGTATGAAACTCGACAGCGCGTTGCAGTTGCGTTTCCGCATCTTCCGGCGCATGGAATCGCGAGGGGAGCGGGAGATCCGGTCTGGCGCGTCGAGTGAAGTCTGTATCGATGATGAGCGGCAGGATCGGGTGAAAGAAGGGGGTCGTCGTGAGCTCGATCTGTTCCCGCTCCATCAGTCGTCGATAGAGCGGAACGATCTCCCGCACGGCGACGAGTTGGAGGGCTAACACCTCCTGTTTGTCTTCTTCCGTGAACCCCCGGTTTTTCGCGCGCAGCACAGCCAGGCGCGGATAGCGACTGACGGTGCCATAGCCGAACCAGGCAAGGTTGTGCCATGTCTGCAAGTCCAGCAGATCCTGCGTGGAGAACTGCCGCGCAACCCGCTCCAAGTCGCGACCATAGACGTCGGCCCCGCGCTTCACGAGCAATTCATGATAGCGCGGGTAGGGGCGCACCATCGTGGCCCAATTGGCGGAGAAAAAATGCCGGACGAGAAAGGCTTTCTCTTCCGGGCGAAGGTCCGCCGCCGGACGCTGCGCATGTTCCAGAAAGAGGTCGCGCACCGTTCCTGATCCGATTTCTTGCAGCTGTCGCAGGAGCGAGGGAGTAAAGTTGAACGTGGCTTTGACCGAGGGAAACTTCTCCAGCCCATAGGCCATATCGTAGTAGGCCTTGGTGGCATGGAGACGCACCCAGGGCATACTGGCAGACCCCGCGACCGGGTCCGTGTAATAGGGTTGATGCATGTGCCAGAGAAAACAGATGTGTGCAGTCTTCATGGTCGAATGTTATTGATGACTTTGGCAGGAGGCTGAAAAAGGAGATGGGGTAGCTGGAACGATCCCCCTGCTCGCGCAACGCGCGGCCTGAGAAGAGTGGGGAGGGAGCGGCCAGGTGCCCTTTTTGCTCGCAGAACGCGCACGATGAAACGGTGCTCGTTCGATGCGCGCAGGAAAGGGCAGCCTCGGCCACTCCCTCCAAGAAAGACATAAGAAAACCGGAAGGCCCTCGCCAGGGCTCATGGCACGTCTCGGCGTGCCAGTGGGTTGGCGGGTGAGAAAGCTGCGCGCAATTGGGATCATCCCAGCCACCCCTTAGTAAGTGATCGTTCGATGTGGTCTTGCTTGGGACAAGGCGTGTCCGTATAGTTTTTCCGCAACCATTTAGATACAAGTATGCCATAAGGCAGGGGATGGGGCGAGAAGAAATCAATGCGTGACGCGACTCGGCAAGGTGCGATGGTTCAGGTGTTCTGGTACTGGGTGCCGGTGGCGCTATATGCCGGAGTGATTTTCTACCTGTCGGCCCAGTCGCACCCGGAAGAACAACTGCCATCGTTCCTACTCAAAGACGTCAGCGACAAAGTCTTGCACGCAGTGGAGTATGGCATCTTGGGCCTCCTCTGCTACCGCGCGTTTCGCTGGGCAGCGGGGCCGGCCGTCGCTCAGCAGGCAGTCGTGCTGGCGATCATGACGGCCTCGGTCTACGGCGTCACGGACGAAGTGCATCAATTCTTTGTCCCATTCCGCGAGTCGAGCTGGCTGGATTGGCTGGCCGATACCATCGGTGCAGCCATTGGGGCGATAAGTTGGCGGTTCATCAGGTCGGAATGACGCCCCGCGAGACGGGCGTGACGGGCGAGAAAGGCGGGACGGGTGAGAGGGCTATCCCAACCAGACAAGCTAGATAAACCAAACTAATCAAACAAACCAGATAGACCAGACCAACCAGATAAACTCACCCCATCGCTCCCCTCCCGCCCTTCTCGCTCTCTGCCACACAGAAATTCACCATTCATCATTGAACATTCAACATTTCGCTCCCCCTCCCTCAGAAGGGCGGCGTGATTTCTCACCACGAAAAGCGTATCCTTCGCGGTAACGACGGCGAGAAGGGGAGTATAGGCTGACTGTGAGCGACGAGCTAGACGTTCTAAAATCTGTGACCGCACAATTGGAAGGGGCCAACATCTTGGGCGGTGGAGTTATGAACGATACATCCCCTGACATAGAGTCACGCTATCGAGCCATGATCATGGAACGGTCCGGCGAAGAGCGGATCAAGATGGGTTGCTCAATGTTCGATGCAGCGAAGGCGTTGATGCAGGCTGGCATTCTGGATCAGAATCCGCATGCATCGCCCGCCGAAATTCGTCGAGCTCTCTTCATGCAACTATATGGACGTGAATTCGACGCCGAGTCCCGCGCCAAGATTCTTGCTGCCATCGAGTCTGCGAGCCATCCCGTCGTCAATTAGCGGGCCTCGTCGTTTGTCCCTTGTATCGCATCGCTCGGGTATCTTTCTGGTTTGTCTTGTCTGTTTCGTCTCTCTTGTTCATTGCACCAGAGAGACCAGCCCCCCGTCTCGCCCGCTGCCCCACAAACCAGATAGAGAAGAAATAATGGTGTCAGGGTGCGTCGACGCGAAGCCGGAGGAGAGTCGCGAATGAAAGAGTCGTACAAGGTAAGACTTAGCCAGTCGCCTTGGCCTCGCGTGATGCGTGGTGTCGGGCAACCGGCATCACGAAGCGTTCACAGAGGTACAACTGGGCTGTATATGGAGCTCCGAAAACATCCTTCTGCGGTGGCCGACCTTGTCCTGACAAGGGGAAGGCAATAGTCATGTCGCACATCAACGGCGAGTCCGATGTGACCCCCACGGAGTCTAAGACCACAGGCACGGTTGGAAACTTTTCTCACGGAAGCCGAGAGACCCCGGCGACATCCGCTTCTCCCATGGAAGCGGATCGGTCGGAGAAGGCGCGAGGCCACAAGTCCGACAGGCACGTCGCTGGGGAGTCAGACAGCCCCATAGTACCGCAGAAGCCGGCGAACAAAGACAGCGGTTCGCTGTCGGTGGAGTCGGTGGAGGGAAGGGGGCTGACCAAGGAGAACGTCGAGCAGTTGCTACTGGACCGGACACAGCGCCGGGCCTCCAGGTCGCGCGGACTGTTGGGCGTACGAGCCGCGGCACGTCTCCGACGTGCGGGGTGGTCGTCACCATCCAAGGTAAGAGCCGTATGCGGTAGTGCCGCACGTACGGATCTGTGCGGGGGGCGGTCAGCAATGACCGTCCCTACCGCGATAACCATTTTCTGAATGGATGGTCGCGAGCTGCGATGCACTAATGGACCGACCGGCGAGAACCCTGTCCGGAAGTCTGATGCCCCGCGTGCTGAGTCACGCGTATGCGTGGGTGCCGATCATGGCTCCTTGTATCTTTCCTCCAGTGGCATGATGATACGACGCCGAATTAACTGGGGCATGATAGACCGTTGGTTCCGTGGTCCTCGACAGACCGAGTGTCAGCGTGGGTCATCATGCTCCTTCACCTGCAAAGCCCGAACAGTT
>JANYBU010000152.1 GCA_025360665.1 Nitrospira sp. | reverse complement strand
GGACTTCGGGCTCATCGGAGTGCCGCCGCCAATTCCTTCATCGTGAGCAAATCCTTTTTCATGCCCAATCCTTTCTGCCGGTTCGGCTCAGCGCCGCGCTGACCATACCGGTGTGAGATGAGTGTGGGAAGTACCCTGCTTCGGCCTGCTTAGGACAGTTAGTGACTCTTAGGGACAACGGGCACGAAGTGAACAGGAGGGGGTGAATCGGCCATCAAAAAAGCCATGACTACTCTGGAGTTGAATACCCAGACAACGATGGAGGAACAAGCGCCTCAAGAGGGTATCCGTCGGGGCAGGTATAGATTCAGAGCAAGGCAATCAGAAGTCGGCACCCACGACTCGTGGCAGCATCCGAGATCCTGCAACCTAGTCGTTGAAGATTATCGAGGTAAAGTACGAGCATATGATGGGCACGCTAATAAAAGGAAAAGGCAAGCATATTTGCTAATTTGGCGTATCATTCACAACGAGACCACGAACGGTGAATGTCTGCTTGCGAAATGCCTGATTTCTGCTTCTCCAGGACCGAAGTAGTATGTCTCGCCGTCACATGGACAGCTTCCGCGATTTTCTAACGAGGCTGTGTGCTGATACCAGTCGTTGCCTGGGCCGAAGGAAAGGTGGCCAGCGGCGCGACTTTCCTCTATTCACTCACGCACGTAGCGGGATGCAAACAATGAGGGGTGGTTTGTAGGGACAGACTTCGTGGCAAAAGACATTCCATCATGATCACTCAGACCGGTAGACATTCCATTTTCCCGCTGCGATCCTTGTCACAGTCCGGGAGTGCAACTGCAATCGTGGTTGGCCTCCTTGTGCTCGTCGGCTGGATAAGCGACAGTTCCTTCTTGAAGAGTGTCCTGCCTGGTCTGACGACGATGAAAGCCAATACGGCGCTCGCCTTCATACTGGCCGGCGCATCGCTGTGGATTCTGCAGAGGAAGGAACCCAGTCAAAAGACTCGCCGTGTCGGGCAAGCGTGTGCAGCCTTCGTTGCCATGGCGGGTATGCTCACGCTCAGCGAGTACATGCTCGACTTGGATTTGGGTCTTGATCAACTCCTGTTCAAAGAGTTATCAGGCGCCGTCATAACTTCTCATCCGGGACGGATGTCGCCCGTGACCGCACTGAACTTTGCCCTGATCGGCTGTGCCCTGCTGCTCCTGAAGACCCACCGCGGCATTCTCCCAGGCCAGTACCTGACCATCGGAGCCGCTCTTTCATCCTTGATCGCCCTCGTCGGCTACGCGTATGGGGAAGAATCCCTCTACAGCCTCAGCGTCTACACCTCGATGGCCTTACATACATCGGTGACGTTTCTGATCCTCTGCATCGGGATTCTCTACGCCCATCCGACCAGCGGGCTGATGAGTGTCGTCAACGGCGCACACACTGGCAGTGCCGTGACACGACGCCTTCTGCCCTTCGTCATTCTCGCACCCCTGGTAGGGGGCTGGTTGCGAATCAAAGGCCAGGAGGCGGGTCTCTATGGGACAGGATTCGGGACGGCGCTCTTCGCTGTGACCCTCATGCTCATGTTTGTCGCGGTCATCGGATGGACCGCGCGATCGCTGTCCCGGTCGGACGGAAAACGCAGGTTGGCAGAGGAAGCGTTACGTCGAGCGCATGACGAGTTAGAAGTGCGCGTGCAGGAGCGGACGGCGGAAATTATCAAGAAGACACGCGACCTCGAGCAGGAGAGTGCGCATGCCAGGGAAGTCGAAGTGTCGCTGCGCGAGAGCGAGGCACACACGTGGCGTATCATCGCGACGGCGCTCGATGCGTTCATCGAGATGGATGCCGCTGGAATCATCATTGCCTGGAACGTCCGAGCCGAACAGATTTTTGGCTGGCCCCGGCAAGAGGCGATCGGGCGACTGCTCTCCGCCACCATTATCCCTGCACAACACCGGGAAGCCCATGAGCGCGGATTGCGACACTTGCTCGCAACCGGCGAAGGACCGATATTGAACACACGGCTCGAAATCACGGCCTACCACCGGGACGGACATGAATTTCCTGTGGAACTGGCGATCTCGCCGGCCTTGGTGCGGGGGGGGGCCTACATGTTCAGCGCATTCGTGCGGGATATCTCGGCGCGGAAGCGGACGGAAGAGCGGTCGACCTTGCAGCACAGTGCGACCCGAATACTGGCCGAGTCGGACACGATCGTGGACGCGCTGCCGAAGATGCTTCACGCCATCTGCGATCTCTCCCGCTGGGATCTTGGCGCGCTATGGCTAGTGAATGACAACCCGGATGTCCTCAGTTGCGTGGAGATCTGGCACCAGCCTTCAGTGGAAGCGGCGGAGTTCTCACGGGTGACCATGCAGACCGTCTTCACGCGTGGCTTCGGCCTGCCCGGTCGGGTCTGGGCGAACGGCGAAGCAGCCTGGAGCCCCAATGTGGTGCAGGACGCCAACTTTCCCCGCGCTCCGTTCGCCGCGCAGGCGAACCTCCATGGCGCCTTCGCTTTTCCCATCAGGATCAACGAAGAGGTACTGGGGGTGATGGAATTCTTCAGCCACGAAATCCGCCGCCCTGATGATGATCTGCTGCAGGTATTCGTCACCGTCGGCAGCCAAATCGGTCAGTTCATTGAACGGAAACGGGCGGAGGCCAAAGTTCACACCCACGCGAAGGAGCTTGAGCAGAAAAACTGCGCCCTCGACCTGGCGTTGGCCGCGGCTCAGGCCGCCACGCAAGCCAAGTCCTCCTTCCTCGCCGTCATGAGCCATGAAATTCGTACCCCCATGAACGGCATCATGGGGATGACCGGCCTCTTGCTTGAGACACACATGACTCCTGAGCAGCGCGACTACGCCGAGACCGTGCGACGGTCCAGTGAAGCCCTGCTCGACATCATCAATGACATCCTTGACTTCTCGAAGTTCGAGGCCGGCCAGTTGACGTTGGAGGCGATCGACTTTGACCTCCGGACGATGGTCGAAGAGGCCTTGGACCTCTTTGCCGAGCCAGCGCAGCGCAAGGGCCTGGAATTGGGTTGCCTCCTACACGCTGAGGTGCCTACGGCTCTACGAGGCGACCCCGGCCGCTTGCGTCAAATCCTCGTCAATCTCACCGGCAATGCGCTCAAGTTTACCCAACAGGGCGAGGTGATGATTTACGTGACTCGAGGCGAGGAGACGGCCGACCGCGCCCTGATCGAATGTGCCGTGACCGACACGGGAATCGGCATTGCACCCGAGGCACAGGCTCTTCTGTTCAAGCCTTTTTCCCAGGCGGATACCTCGACCACACGGAAGTTCGGCGGCACTGGACTGGGCCTCGCCATTTGCAAACAGCTCGTTGAACAGATGGAGGGTCAGATCGGAATAGAGAGTGTTCCCGGTCAAGGAAGCACCTTCCGGTTTACGGTGTGGCTGACCAAACAACCGGCACAGGCTCACGCGACACCACTGCCGAAAGGGTCCCTCCGAGGGCGGCGGTTGTGCATTGTGGATGACAATGCCACCAACCGGCGCATCCTGGAACAATACGCTGCTCACTGGGGGGTCCAGAGCGCCTCGGCCTCGGACGGGTACCAAGCCCACGCGCTGCTGAGAGACGCGGCGACCCGGGGAGAGCCCTTCGATTTGGCGATCCTCGATTTGCAGATGCCTCGCATGGACGGACTGGAGTTGGGGCACGCGATCACCGCGGATCCCGTCCTGGCGGCGACCCGCCTGGTCCAGCTGACCTCGATCGGTGCTCGGGGGCAGGCCGAAAAGGCGAAACGGGCAGGGATTGCCGCGTACCTGACCAAGCCCGTACATCGCTCACAGTTATACGACTGTCTGTCACTGATTGTGGACTTGCCTGCGAAATCAGCCGTTGACCCGCTAGATGATGAGTCCGCGAGTCGGCCCAACGACGTGTTCGTGACCCGCCACGTCCTCAAGGAAGTCGCGGCGGCGGCGCGTCCCCGCATTCTTGTGGCAGAGGACAATATCGTGAACCAGAAAGTTGCGGTGTGTCAGCTGGAAAAGCTCGGTTACCGGGCCGATGTCGTGGCCAACGGGCTAGAAGCGATCGAAGCGGTCTCTCGGATCAGGTACGCGCTGGTATTGATGGATTGCCAAATGCCCGAGATGGATGGATTGGAGGCGACGGCGATGATTCGGAAGTGCGAAAGGGAGCATGGAAGCCGACGACTTCCCATCATCGCCATGACCGCGAACGCCATGCAAGGGGACCGTGAGAAATGTCTGGATTCAGGCATGGACGACTATCTCGCCAAGCCGGTGAAGCATGGGGACCTCGGTGCAACGATCGCCAGGTGGATTCCGGGCCAGTCCTCCCCGGATGCACAGCAGGAACCGGTGTCGTCGGACACACGCGCACCGGTTCATGATTGTGTGGATTCAGCAGTGTTGGCCGATTTGCGCCAACTTGATATTTCCTGTGGCCTCCTGTCCACACTGATCACGCATTTCTTAGAAGGCGTTCCCAACCGTCTGGCAGCCTTACAGGACGCGCTCCAGCAGGGTGATGGGGGGGCGTTGGCACGAGTGGCCCATGAGTTGAATGGCGCCAGCGGCAACCTGGGCGTACGGAGAATGCGCCAGCTCTGTGTCGAGCTCCAGGCACTCGGGAAAGCCAAGGACCTCACCAAGGCAGGGGCTCTGCTCGCGCAGCTCGTGAGCGAATTCGAGTTGGTGCGCCAGCGCCTGATGGCGGAACATACGACGCTCGCGCATGACACTCTTGCCGATGACGCATAAGGAAGTGAGGAATTCGTATGGATAAGAAGACAATTCTGATCGTGGATGACAATGCGGACACCCGACAACGCGTGCACGTTGACGTCCGATGTGGCCGAGCATGACACTCCACGCAATCAGTGTAGGCAAGGAGGCCTAGCATGACGACGGCGCCCAGAGCTGAAAAACTGACCCTCTTCCTGGTCGAAGATGAAGAAAGTACCGCCATCCTGCTCAAATTTCTTCTGACACGAGGAGGCTACACGGTCGTGCACGCCGCGGACGGCCAACAGGCACAAACCATGAGCGACCAGATGCCTCCGCCCGCGCTGGTGCTCCTCGACATCATGCTGCCGTACCTCAACGGCCTGCAACTCCTTGCACACATTCGCCAGAAAGCCGAATGGCAGCATGTCCCGATCATCATGCTCACAGCCGATTCGAACGAGCGTGATATTCAGCAGGCCCTTGCTACAGGGGCCAATGATTACATGGTGAAACCATTCAATCCCCGAGAGTTGACTGCCCGGGTGCAACGGTTCCTCAAAGTCGCGTCCTGACGACTTCGTACCATGGATGCTGGATGGACAGGGCCAAGCACGTTCGGGTCGATGGCCCATGTCGGATGGATTGTCACCATTACCATCCACGCCTTCATTCTTCTCCTCGTTGTGTGGATTCTTGTCCTCAGGGTGCTGCGCCGAATTACGGAGCGGCGTCGACGGAACATGGTCGATGTCTGGCGACCGCTGCTGGCCGAAAGCCTGGTCGAAGTTCCCGCTACGCTGCCGTCCATTCACCCGGGGGACCATGTCCGGTTCCTCTATCTATGGAACGACTTGCAGGAGTCGATTAAGGGAAATGCCTCAGGGCAACTCAACGACGTGGCACGCCGGGCAGGTATGGATACCGTGGCTATGCGACTTCTACACAGTGGACGACTCCGGCTACAGCTGCTGGCCGTTGTCACGCTGGGCCATCTTAAAGAGGCATCCGTCTGGGACGAACTGGTCCGGCTGGCCCATGCGCACAATGCGTTTCTCGCCATCGAGGCGGCGCGGGCAATGGTCCGCATTCGCCCCAAGGCCGCGATCCCACTCCTTATTCCCCTCATCAGCACAAGGAACGATTGGTCTCCGTTGAAAGTCATGGCGCTGCTGAACGAGGCTGGGGCCGACCTGGCGGCGACCGCACTCGCGCAAGCCACGGTCTCGGCCCCGCCGCCCATTGCTGCCCGTCTTATCCGGTTGTTGGCTTCACTGCGCAGCCCCTATGCACTGCCGATTATTCGCCAGCTCATGAATGAGCAGAAGCCGGCCGAGGATGTGATTGCCGCCAGTCTCTCCTTCTTCGGGGAATGTAGTGATCCGGGAGACCTTACGATGGTCAGGGTCTATCTCACGCACACAACGTGGTACATCCGCGTGCAGGCCGCGACGGCGTTGGGAAAGATCGGGCTGGAAGAAGACGAGGCGCGCTTGATTGGCCTTTTGGAAGATACCTACTGGTGGGTTCGCTACCGGGCCGCGGAGGCGTTGTCGAACCTCCCGTCCATGACCGAGGCGAAGATGGCTAAGCTTCAGGCTACCTTGCCGACCGTCGAATCGCAGGAGGTCATCACGCCCTTCCTCACGAAATTCCGCGCCATAAAGACTGCCACGGCCTTGCCGGCGGCCTAGGCGGCGCGTTTCCTTGGCGCCCCTGCTTGGCTTGGCCTAAAGCGCAGCGCCATCGCCCCCACGGCTTCCTGAAGAATCACGAACCGGCCGGCTTGATCAATGGGCACGGGATAGGATCGACCACGGTCGAGTGTCCATCCCTCAGGCACCTCAAGTGTGAGGCCGGGCAGAGGCTGGGGAATCTCCAACTTCACCACATAGGCCGGGCCAACTTTCTCCACGTCCACCTGCACACTGTTGCGTGCGCCCCACCACTGTCCGAACTGTGAGACGGAGCCGAACCAGGCATAGGGCCGCACCCCCGCTACGAATCCTTTTTCGAATGCCAGCTTGTGGTCGAGAATGTTTGGATGAATCAAGACGACACACAGCCCGCCATACCGGCTCACCTGGCGCGCCACTTCCAGTGCCTGCGGGAGCCGGTCACCCATCTTCGGTAACTCCTCGTCTTCGATGGTCAGGGGAAACTCAAAGACCTCCAGTTCGCTGTCCGTCAACCGATCGTAGTTGAGTTGATACGGCAAATGGGTCAACGAATCGTTGGCCGTCGCTGTCGAGCTATAGAGGTATCCGGTCGCCCGCAAGGCTTGGGGCAAGCCAAACGGATTCGATAATCCTCCCGGCCGGAACGACACCACCGTCTGGCTGGAGAAGTGTTCGATGAGAAACTTACTGACGCGCAGTTCACCAAGAATACTCGCGTTGTAGGCGGTCATCCGGTCCTTCACGAAGGGCGCGTAGGAGGGATATGCCTCTCGCCCCGTCCCCATCGGAAACCGTTTAAAGCCATTCGAATGGGCAATCGTGTGGCTCCCCAGCTCCATCCCCAACTCCTCGAGCCGCGCCAGATACCGGACTCCCTCGTCGTTGAAAAAAATGTCGTCGCTGTAGTCACGAATATATTTAACCTGGATGAAATAGGTCCCGACCAGCCCCTGGCTCTTTTCATATTCCGCATAGTCGACGGCGTTCTTGATCGACTGGGTAAAATCGATATCGTGGGTCAGCATGACGGAGAGCGACTTGCCGAAGGGCACCGTCCCCAGCGTCACCGCCCCCCCTTGCGCGGATCGGTAGATCGACTTCAACAGCCGCAACCAGACATCGAGTGTGGGGTCGAACTGATTGTTGTAGGTCTGAACGATTTCGTCCGCTCGACTGTTGTAGCCCTTGAGGAGCAGAAAGCCGAGATCCAGCCCAATGGCATAGGCCCGCCCGCGGCCATGGGCTTTCTGCGTGATTGCCGCCGTGCCGTCTTCGAACACGGCCAGCGGCGTGGCGCTCTCGGTATATCCATAGGTGCCAAGCGCCTCGATGCCTTTCTCGCGGATGCCCACTCGTAGATGGCGCTCCCGAGGCTCGGTAAAAGATGCGAGGAGAGGATCCGTCTCAGACAAGCGAATGTCGTATCGCTGGCGCGAGGCGAGAGCATCGTGAAATCCAAACACCTGGTTCAGTCCACCGCCCAGCACCTGCACGCCGATCAAGGTGCCTCCAGCCCGTGAATACTCCGCGAGCCTTGTTAACGCCTCGTGGGACAATACCTTCCCGGAGATCACCGGATAGACTAGCACCACATCGTGCCTGACCGCTTCCTGCACATCGCGCGTGATTTTGAATGGAATGCCAATAGACTTGAGGCCATGGGCCAACCCCAGCCAGCTCGAATCCTGGTCGGTCAACAGAATCGCCAGACGGCTTGTCGTCCCCTGGCTATAGGTCGTCCAATCTGCAGGCACGGCCGGTGGAACGACGGACGCATAACTGGGACCCGTGACGCCGGGAAACCGGTAGAAATCCTTCTCGGGAATCTCCACATGCGTGACGGAACCCGGTCCGAACAGCATCAAACTCCCGATGACGATCGAAAGAAAGACAATGGCGATTCCCGCCAATCGAATGACCAGTGACCGTTCCATAGACCCGAGGCCCTCACCAGTGATAAATCAGACTGAGATTGCCCCCTCGGCGGACATAGAGAAATCCGCGGTCTTCATAGTAGCCCGCCGCTTCCACCGAAAAACGATCCGTGACCGGGAACATCACTCCCCCCTGAATCGTGTGGCTGTTGACGCGGGTAAAGTCCTGCATGGCGACAATGCGTTCACCCGACGTCCCGAACGAGCCGGACGCGAAAAATTGCAGCCGATCAGTCGGCCGCCAGGTGAGTTGCGAAGACAGGGTGATGGCGCCTGTGTTCGGGATGAAGTAGACCTTTTCGGTGAGCCACAAATTGAACGGCAGGTACACGGTCAATCCTGGAAGCAACAGGTCGATATCGTCTTTCTTATAATTCAGACGGCGATAGCCGAACGACACCTCAAACGGAGCCAACGAAGAATGCACGCCGCCCAGCCCCTGGGTCACCTCGCCGACGAATGAGTAATTGGGTGCAAAGTTGGGATTCATCGTCCCTTGCGCCGCCACATACCCCCAGGCGCGCTGCCACAGCGGACTATAGTATTCCGCCGACACCGGCGTGTCGTGAAAGCCGAACCGATTGATGGGCTCCACCCGCACGACCAACGTCTGATCGCCAATCGGTTTCGCCACTTCGAACAGCAGATCCCGCTCATCCGGTATATTCTTCGTATAGGAATAGTGTCCATAGCCGACCTTGGCATAGTCGCGGTACGGAAGGCGTAATCCAGTCAGCCCTTGCCCGATGGGTGCGCGGGGAGACGCAACCAATTCTGCTTTGACGGATAGAATCTGTCGCTGCACCTCCTGATCCTTCGTGTCCGCAAAGATCGACTCGTAGAGGCTGAGCGCCTCCGTCCGATTACCACGCCAGAAGGCCACGTCGGCACGCCCCTTCCTCGCATCGACATTCTTTGCATCGTCCCGTAGCACCTCGTCATAGATTGCTTGTGCTTCATCGAACTGTTTCTGCCAGGACAGCACCCGGGCGAGGGCGATCCGGCTTTCGAGATCGGCCGGATGTCGAGTCAGGACATCGCGATAGAGCGCCGTCGCGTCTGCATGGTCACCCTGCCAGGATAATAGTTTGGCCAGCGTGGTGCGGGCTTCGTCATCATCCGGCCGCAGGGCGAGATGCTCCCGATAAGCGGCAATGGCCTCCGGATAACGTTGCGCTGCTTCAAAGCGGCGTGCCCGCATGAGACTCTCGGTGGTGGGAGCTGAGAGCTGGCTCTCCTTCGTCTCGAGCACGGACGATTGAGCAGGTGCTGATGGCGCAGCCTTTATGGCCTCTATGCGTTTGGCTACCTCCGGATCATGCGTCGCTGCGAACACTTGTTCATAATAAGGAAGCGCCTCGCTGCCGTGTCCGCTCCAGAACAAGACGTCGGCCAACCCCCGTCTGGCGTTGAGCTGATTAGCATCCTCACGCAATACTTCCTGATAGACCTGCCGAGCCTCATCGAACTGTTTTTGCCACGACAGGATGCGGGCCAGCGCCGTGCGGATCTCCAGGTCGACGGGATGTCTTGTCAGAATGTCGCGGTAGAGCGAGATCGCCTCCTCATACACTCCCTGCCATGATAGGAGTTTAGCCAAAGTGCTTCGAGCTTCGTCGTCCTCGGGGTAGAGCCGAAGATAGGTGCGGTACGCCACAATCGCTTGAGGATACTCTTGCCGGTGCTCGAAGATCTGCGCGGTCTCAAGCATCTGCCGTGGAGTCTGTCGTCCTGTCCCAGCAAACAGGACTGAGCAGCTGAGGAGAACCGTGACGAACATCATAAAAGACACGAGTAGGGCTGGACGTCGAGATGTACGCATAGGATAGAGTCTGATCATTCCTGCAGCGCCAGGAATCCTTTTAGATCGTGTATGAGCACCCCGGCCAGACCTCGATGCCGAGTTTCCTGAGCGATGGTCTTGACCATGGCTCGCACCTCCGTGCGCGAGCGGCCGGCGAAGGTCACTCGCTCAGGTCGAACGGTCATCCGGTGATGGACACGGAACCAGACAATACGCCTTGGTGTGTCCGCTGAACGCGGCGGCGGTTCCATCACCAGTCGATGCCGGTCATCGTCCACGTAGGCATCGGCGAATTCCCGTCGCCCTTCGCGCCTGAGTACCACATGGCGCTCCACCGGCAGCGGGGTCGTTTCAACTGCCAGCCACACAGGCACCTGGGCGAGGGTGCCATAACGGAGCGTGTCGTCTGCAATGGCCTGAATTTCATCGATTTCAGTTCGGTAGCTCATGATAGCCACTTCATCCACCCGGTCTATGACCGAGTAGGCGATCGGTCTCCCCTGGACGGTCAGCGAGGTGAACCAAAACGGCATCACCACTGACAGACGTGTGCGTCCGGCAATCGCCTCCTTGAGATGATCGATGGTTTCCAGATACCGACGCGGTCCGGACTCGTCTGCGAAAAAACCGGGTACGAGATAGGGCTCGAGATCCACTTGCACTCCCGCGATGGCATCCCAGTGAACCAGTGCGAGGAGTCTCTTCACCTTAGCGGCTAATACCTCCGGTTCCTGTATGGCCTCCGGGTAGCCATCGAGCGCAAAGGCATCGATGTGTCTCGCTTTGGCGAAGGGAAATAGTGTCGCGTAGGAAGCCCACAGGGTCTCATCCTCGGAGATGGCTGGGATCTGGATCAGCAGTCGCGAGCAACCGGCGTTCTGGCACGCCTTGATCATGGCGTGGGGATCCGTAATGGCTGCCCGATAGTCCCATACCCAAAACCCGACTCCCGGCGACGACCTTGCGGCATCGGGTTCCCGGATCAACGTACATTCCTCAAGCGCCAGCTGAACGGCTCCTCCGTCCGCCCTCACGACGAGGGCAGACAGTCGGCGGAGATCCAGCCGCCGTCCGGCCTCTCTCAGAGACACATGAAGGTCGAACGGTCCGGTCACGGTAATGACAGGAACATTGTCTTCCCGCCGGTCTGTTTCGTGATCCGCCAGCGAAAACATGGCCCGTCCTGTTGCGGTACCTCGGAGATGGAGTGTGGTGTAGGAGAGCGCATCGAGCAGCTGCCCCTGATGCGGCAGGGGCAGGCGCAGGCCACAGTGTAGAGGAGGCTCCAGATGTAGGGTTGTAGTATGGCCGACTCGTTCTGTGTGGATCTCGCAGTTTCCAAACCGTTCTCCCTGCGAGAAACCGGGCAATAGCTCAAGGGTCGGCTCAGATGGTCGATACGAAGCGGGCGGAAGAGGGCTGTCCGCCTTTCCCTTCAGGGATACCGCAGGCACAGGGTTCTCGCCGATGTAGAGGAGTTCAATTTCATCGACCTCCGATGAAATTGACTCTGGCACAACGATCTCCTCAGAAGAGGCACGCGCAGACTGCAAGACGAGAGCAAACATCAACAGAAGCCCCCACGCGATAGAACCACTGCTGCCCCACGGTGAACACTCATCCACCCGGGCCGGGGAGTGATCTGTTTTTATTTTATGTTCAGTGCCCATTTTTTCTGTCTTCCACGTCCCATTCGAGAATCTCTCCTCTCGCGCCTCCTGGGGCGGTGCCAGATTGCCGCCCAATCACACGGGAAATTAAACAGGCAGTACAGCCTTCAATAAACCGAACAGAATAGCGAGCCTGCATTCTGGTCTGCGAATATTCACGGACCTTCTTTGACAGCGGCACGCAAAGGAGAATGATGCAATTGCCTCAAGGGTATCATCAGCACTCTCTCATGTATAAATGTCACAAGCATGTCATACATGCAAAGATTAGTGATTTTATGTAGAACTCAATCTTGTGGGCATCCGACGGAACCACTTGGTGCTCTACCTGAAGGAGAGGGAGTTTCGATTCAACTGCCGACGCGGGACTTTGCTGCTTCTGATTGGTCGACTTTTGAAAAAGCTCGCCGAAAACTGGACTAGCTCAATTTTTGTGATATATTTTCATTAGTTGTGGCAACTAGGACCGGTTCCGGAAAGTTGTCATAGCTTGCTTCGCTGATAATCCTGACAGCGAAGATGTTATTGAGGTGGGGATAGATCTTCTTTGAGAAGAGGACAATAGCTTCACCTCCTCCCTTTCACTCTACTCCTCAAAAGGCTCGTTGAAATCATCAGGGGAAGTTTGATTTACAGGAGAGCATGAGGGCTCTGTCCGTTCGTTGCGGCTTGGGTGCTGCGAAAATAAAGCCCTACGGATGATCAGTCTTACCCTAGCGCAATGATACCTGTTGCCAAAATCGGAATTCAGCGCACAGGTAAAACAAACAATCTGACCGTAGATGCTGCTCAAGAAAATCCAGCCCTCGAAGAAGTCCAAAAATGGGTCAGCTGTTAATAAGACTGATTGCGCAATGTGTTGCTGTCGCTAACTGATAGGAACCTAGGCATGTGGGCGAACATCACTTATTTATATTTAATCTCTCAGGGGATCTTCCTGCTGTATCTTCTCGGCCTGACGGCAGGATACTTGATGCTGGACATCATTGCGGGTTTGCATCTTCGGCGGTACATGGAGGAACGATCTCTTGAAAGTCTCCCGCATGGGTATACGGGCTTTGAGCCACAGATCAGCCTGCTCGTTCCGGCCTACAACGAAGAGGCGACCATTGCCTCTTCGATCCGGTCTCTGCTCCAGCTCAGTTATTCGGAGTACGAAATCATTGCCATCAATGACGGATCGAAGGATAAGACCCTGGAGGTGTTAACCAAGGAGTTTGCCTTGGTGCCCTTCCCTGAGGCGTATGACCGACAGCTTGCTACCCAGGCGATTCGCAACATTTATCATTCTACGACGTATTCCAACCTGCGGGTGATTGACAAAATTAATGGCGGGAAAGCCGACTCGCTCAACGCCGGTATCAACATTTCACGCTACCCCCTATTCTGCTGCATCGATGCCGACTCGCTCATCCAGCGCGACAGCCTGCGCCTGGTCGTCCAACCCTTTCTCGACGATCCCCTCACGATCGCGTGTGGTGGAACCGTGCGGATTGCCAATGGTTGTGAAGTCAAGAACGGTTTTCTCACGGCCGTCGGGTTGCCCACCAATGTCCTCGCGTTATTTCAAATCGTGGAATATTTTCGTGCGTTCCTGTTCGGACGATTGGGCTGGTCTCCTATGAACGCGCTGCTGATCATCTCAGGCGCTTTCGGCGTGTTTCATAAGGACACGGTGGTCACAATGGGCGGGTACCACCCCGACACGATCGGAGAGGATATGGAGCTGGTTGTCAGGCTCCATCGCCATCTACGGCTCCAGGGCAAGCCGTATCGGATCACATTTGTCCCTGATCCGGTCTGTTGGACTGAGGCTCCCGAAGACTTGCGCACGCTCAAGAATCAACGGATTCGCTGGCAGCGAGGGCTCTGTGAAAGTTTGACGAAAAACATGGACCTATTGTTCCATCCGAAAGGGGGAGTCGTGGGGTGGCTCGCCTTCCCCTTCATGGCACTCTTCGAGTGGCTCGGACCGGTGATCGAGGTAGTGGGATACGCTCTTGGGGTCGTGGGGTTGGTGATGGGATTCGTGTCGGTTGAGGTGTGGCTCTTATTTCTTCTGGTAGCGATTAGCCTCAGTATTCTGCTCTCGGTCAGTGCTATTCTCCTCGAAGAGATTTCATTCCATGTCTACCCCAAGCCACGACATGTCTTGTTGCTCGTCCTCGCCGCCATTGCCGAAAATTTCGGCTATCGGCAATTGAATACCGTTTGGAGATTCATTGGCCTAGTCAAATGGTTAAGAGGAGGGAAAGCCCAGTGGGGGGAGATGTCTCGAAAAGCGTCCTGGCAAACTCGCTAAGTCTGTGGGTTCGAGGACTCGGAAGCCCCGTGTTCCAAACACGTCAGTGGCCCGTCTCTGAAACCAAAAGGCATCCAGTTCTGCTTGCAGGCCCTTCTTTTCTGGGTCTCCGCGGGTCACAGTGGGTCTTTTTCTGCACTCCGCGTTAACGGAGGTAGGAAGGCGGCGACGATTTTGAGCTTGAGGTACTCTTCATCCCGGTAACCGTAGGCCCGGCGCTGGAGGACGCGGATCTTGT
>JANYBU010000128.1 GCA_025360665.1 Nitrospira sp. | reverse complement strand
AAGCAGGGTGGGGGACTGCCGACACATGGTTGAGGATGCAGATGCAGTTTGACCTTTGGCAAGCGCGCAAGAAGGCAGGAAAGCTCAAGGTGAAAAGATTTGAAGAAGCAGTTCACGCATGAGCAAACCGGGTAAATCTATTCTCGATGAGCGCAATGTTTGGGAGCGATAGATCTTTGCATGACGGCTCATGAAACTCATTAAGAACACGGGCAGCGATCGTGTGATCGACGAGCTGCGTCAGACTCTCGCTCCTTCGTCGTCGCTCGACCTAGCTTCTCCTTCGTTTTCCATCTTTGCCTTTGCGGAGCTGCGCGATCTGCTGGAAAAACTCGACGCTTGCCGCGTGGTAATCCCTTCAACAGATGGGCACGATTTTGGATTGACCGGTTTGGAGACAGACCGTGCTTTTCGAAATCGCCTTCAGCTCCGTTGGCTCGCACGCGAATGTGCTGCTTGGATCAAGAAGAAGGTGGATCTTCGCGGTGCTCCGGCTATGCTGCCGCAATCCATCCTTATCGCTGGTAAACCTGATTCTGAGCTTCATCGTGTCATCACCGGCAATTGTGCTTTCACGACGGAAGGCCTGGGGATTACTCCGGGTAATCAATTCAGTTTGATCCAGTGTTCCGAGAAACCCGAGGAATCCACCATTCTTGGTTCCTGGTTCACGAGCCTCTGGAATACGCTGCCAGCTTCCGATCACCAGAAAGCCTCATTCCTCTCGAGTCTTCAGGAACTCGCCGATCCCAAACCCCCGTCGCTCATTTACTACCTCACATTGTTCCAGATTTTTAAAGACCTCGGTCACGAACTGGACGAAGAACGCATCATCAAATCCGCCACCGGGATTCGCAACACTACTGTCTGGAAGAAACTGTATAAGTTTCAGCGGGACGGAGTCGTCGGCGCTATCGATAAGCTGGAACGGTTGGGCGGCTGTATCATTGCTGACAGTGTCGGCCTCGGCAAAACCTTTGAGGCTCTGGCCATTATCAAATACTACGAACTGCGCAACGACCGCGTGCTGGTGCTGGTTCCGAAACGTCTGCGCGACAACTGGACACTCTACAAAACCAACGATCGCCGCAACTTTCTCGCCTCCGATCGCTTTAATTACGACGTGCTGAACCACACCGATCTCTCCCGCGACGGCGGCACTTCAGGCGACATCGATCTCGCCAACATCAATTGGGGTAACTACGATCTCGTGGTCATCGACGAATCCCACAACTTCCGTAACAAGGCCACGCACAATACCCGCGAGACCCGTTACGACCGGCTCATGCGGCGGATTATCAAGGATGGGGTCAAGACCCGCGTCCTCATGCTATCCGCTACGCCAGTGAATAACCGCCTCGCTGACCTCAAGAACCAGATCGCCTTCGTCACCGAGGCGAACGATATGGCTCTGGACACCCATGGTATCCCCAGCATCGAGGCAACAGTCCGTCAGGCACAGCTTCAGTTCAACCGGTGGCTTGCTTTGGAGGATGCTGAGCGGAAACCAGCACATTTGCTGGACATGCTCGGGTTTGATTACTTCAAATTGCTGGATCTGTTGACCATTGCGCGCTCCCGCAAGCACGTTGAGAAGTACTATGGTACCCAGGAAACAGGCCGCTTTCCGGAGCGGCTTAAGCCTATCAACATCAAGCCGGATGTGGACCTTTCCGGTGAGTTCCGTTCCATCCGCGATATCAACAACGAAATTCGCCGTCTTACTCTTGCTGCTTACGCGCCGCTACGCTACGTGCTGCCACACAAGCAGGCGGCCTATGATGCCAAATACAGCACTGAGATTCGCGGCGGCGAGGGCTTCTTTCGGCAGGTGGACCGCGAGGAAAGCCTTGTCCATCTCCTGCGGGTGAACGTCCTTAAGCGGATGGAGAGTTCGGTCACTTCATTTGGTCTTACGTTACAGCGCCAGCTCGAAGGTGTGGAAGCTACGCTGGCTAAGATCGACGCGCACGCCGAAGAGGTAGAGGAAGTTGATATCGGAGAAATAGACGCGGACGACCCGGCTTTCGAGAGCCTGCTTGTCGGGCGCAAGGTCAAGGTGTTGACCCAGGACGTGGACCGCGTTCGCTGGCGGCAGGACCTCATCGAGGACCGTAATCGGCTTGCTACGCTGCTCTCAGCGGCGAAACAGGTGGGCGCAGCGCGTGACGCCAAGCTCCGGGCTCTCCGGGATGTTATCGAACGCAAGTGCCGCCAGCCGCTCAACGCCGGTAACCGCAAGATCATCGTTTTCACTGCGTTCGCTGATACCGCCCATTATCTCTATCACGAACTTTCAGGCTGGGCACAGAAGGAACTCGGTTTGCATTCTGCGTTTGTGAGCGGCGGCGGTCACAATCAGACCACGCTATCCAATCTTCGCAAAGACTTCACGAGCATCCTTACGGCCTTCTCGCCGCGTTCAAAAGAGCGACCCGCGGAGTTTGCCGGTGACGGTGAAATCGATTTACTCATCGCCACCGACTGCATCAGCGAGGGGCAGAACCTGCAGGACTGCGACACCGTCGTAAACTATGACATCCACTGGAACCCGGTGCGTATCATCCAGCGTTTCGGCCGCATCGACCGCATCGGCTCGCTCAACGAGCGCATCCAGCTGATTAACTTCTGGCCCAACATGGAGCTGGAGGAATACATCAATCTCGAACAGCGCGTCAGCGGCCGGATGGTACTGCTTGATATTTCTGCCACTGGCGAGGAGAACATCATCGAGCATCAGTCTGGCGACCAGATGAACGATCTGGAATATCGGCGCAAACAGCTCCTCAAGCTGCAGGACGCCGTTATCGACCTCGAAGACCTGAGCAGCGGCGTTTCTATCGCCGATCTCACCCTGAACGACTTCCGTATCGACCTCGCGGGGTTCCTCAAAGAACACGCGGGGAAACTGGAGAGCCTGCCATTCGGCACGTTTGCTGTCACAACTGCGCAGAGCATCGGCGAATCTGCCATCCCGCCGGGCGCCATCTTCTGCCTACGCGCGGTTGGAGAAGCGGCGCTCAAGGCCATCGAGCCAGGTTATCCCCTTGCGCCGCACTACGTTGTGCATGTTGGCGATGATGGTGCAGTTTTGCTGCCGTTCACACAGGCCAAGCAAGTACTCGATCGCCTGAAACGGCTTTGCATTGGATGCGATTTGCCCGACGCCGGAGCCTGTGATCGTTTCGACAAGATGACCAAAAACGGTAAAGACATGAGCGCCGCCCAAGAACTGCTTGGCAAAGCCGTGGCCTCCATTGTCGGCAAGAAAGAGGAACGTGCCATCGCGAGTCTATTTACGCCGGGTGGCACGCACGCCATGAAAGGCGAGTTTCAGGGCATCAACGACTTCGAGGTCGTGGCCTTTCTTGTTGTGCTACCGGAGGAAGCAGGCAAATGAGTTTTACCCAGGTCATCGACGCCTTGGCCCTGCCGGTGGACGCGCGCGTCGATCAGCGGGTGCCCAAGAAGCTCCTAACGGAACATGGCGCACCCACGGCCGCCAACAAGCGCCAGATTCAGGACGGTATCGAGGAATTGCTCTGGGTGGCCGCGCTGAAGCCCACCAACATTGCCGTGCCGGCCTTCCGGGACGATGTGCGGGAGTATCTGGAGATCGCCGTGCTCACCGCTACGCTTCGCGCCGGCGCGAAGCCGACACGTCTTATCGAGCTAATTCATCGCGCTATTCCCTATCCGGTCGTGCTCTGGACCGAGCAGGGCGGTATGGTCAGCCTCTCGTTGGCGCATAAACGGCGGTCACAAGGCGAAGCGGGGGAGGTGGTCGTGGAGGACGTGCGCCGCACGGTTCCCTTTGACCCCAATAGTCCCACGGCAGAAGAAGCCCTCTTCCTCGCCAGTCTCGCGGTCTCAGCTCTGCCGCACCGCGACCTGTTCGCACTGTATCAGGGCTGGCTTGACCGTGTGGCCTCATTGGAAGCGGCCCAGATCACCGGCGCGTTTATCCCGCCGGACTCTGACGGTCGTGCCCAGGCCCTGCGAGACGGCCTTGATACGCACGCCCGGCTTCAGCGCGAACTCGCCGCCTTGCGCGCCCAGGCGGAAAAGGAAAAGCAGCTCAATCGCCGCGTTGAACTAAACCTTGAAATCAAACGGCTGGAAGCTAAAGTAGCCATGACACAAAAAACGCTCTGAGGATCAAAAGATGAAGAAACTTACCGTCGAAGATATGGAAACGAAATCCCAAGACCTAGTCGCGGGCAATATCGAGGGCCTTAAGGCGCTCTTCCCCGAGGCATTCACCGAGGGAAAGGTGGACTTCGAGATATTGAAGCAGCTCCTCGGTAGCAAGGTAGATGAGCGGGAGGAGAAATACTGCCTGAATTGGCACGGCAAGCGACGCGCACGCCAGCTTGCCCTCACTCCGTCTGCTGGCACGCTGCGTCCGTGCCCTGACGACAGTGTGGGTTGGGACACCACGCAGAACCTCATGATCGAGGGAGATAATCTGGAAGTGCTGAAGCTGTTGCAGAAGTCC
>JANYBU010000080.1 GCA_025360665.1 Nitrospira sp. | reverse complement strand
GTGGGGTTCTTCATGCGGCGACTCTGCGCCAGAACCTGCACCAGTTTCAAGCGGTGGGGAACGCCTGGAACGCCGCCTCAAACAAGGCGTTCACATAGGATCGGACCACAGAAGGACCCACTGTGATCCGCGAAGACCCTTAATAACGACCGCATCGTAGCCAGTTCCGCTCCGGCCAAGAAGGCATAGCCTGCGACAGGAAGGAACGTGCAGACAGCGGCAACGCGAGTCGGCGTGATTCTCCGAGACAGCGCAAGAAGCCAATCGGCAGGCAACAGAATCATCACCCATCTGACGACCGCGAAGATGAGCAGCGCAACGAGGCCCAAGTGGCTCCCTGAAATAGAAAGGAGATGGACCGTCCCGGTCGCCATGAACTGATCACGCAGATCTGGGGCCAAATACCCTTGATCACCGATGATAATGCCCACATATAGTCCCAGTGCAGGCTGGGGAATGGTTTGCAGCGCAGCGAGACGGATACTACCCCTCCACCGATCGAATTGATTCCAGATCCCCCACCAGGCATGCCCACGCCCAGACTCAAGTAACTGCACCGCCTCGGATCCGGTTACCGTGGCGATCATATCGATCCCTTGCCGTTCAAGATAGGCCGCATAGTCGAATCCACCAGGATTCAATGACCCGCTCGGACGGCGCAACATCGCCCGAAAGCTGACCCGATCGCCTTGGAAGAATATCCGTTCAGGTGTGCGCCAGGTCAGCCGAACATGTCTGGACACTCCCGACGCGGTAACTGGATCATCTGACCTGATGACCATGACCAGTCGATCTGGCGCCTGTTGCACGGGTGCCACGATACGACCGGTCACCTCGATCACCGCATCGGACGAGTGATCGACCATCGGGTCATGAGCAGCCAGGTTGACGGCCACACTCCAATAGACGACTCCCACCAAGAGTGCTCCGTAGAGCCAAGTCGCCTGGCCGGCGGAGAACCGATTGAGTCGTTCGAGGACGAAGGCGCCTAGTGCGGCGAGGAGGAGCAGGAACGAGGCGGACAGGGGGAAATAGGGAATCTGTGATCCGACGAGGAGTCCGGTAATGAAGGCAACGGTGAGGGACGGCAGCATAAGCCTCCCTCAATGGAGGGCGACAATCCTAACCCAGATGAGTCTTGACGATGTCGACAAGATGATGGGCCACTTCGCGAATCGTGTCATCGCACTCACCCTCGACCATCACTCGCAAGAGCGGTTCGGTCCCGGAGTAGCGCACCAACACGCGTCCGCTGCCGTTGAGACGCTGTTCACTTTCACGGATCGCTCGTTGCAGTTCGGGGACCGTGTCGAGGATCGGCTTCTTCGTCACCTTCACGTTGAGTAATACTTGTGGCACCGCCGTCATGGCTTGGGCCAGCTCGGACAAGGGCTTCTCCGTGCGCTGCATCAGCGACAAAACTTGTAGTGCCGACAGCAACCCGTCACCGGTCGTATTATGATCCAGGAAGATGAAATGACCCGACTGCTCTCCTCCGAAATTATACCCATCGGCCGACATCCGTTCGAGTAAATATCTGTCACCGACGGCAGTCCGCGCGAGGGCAATACCCGCTTTCGTCATGGCAAGCTCCAGTCCGAAATTGCTCATGACGGTCCCCACCACCGTCTGCTTGGCCAACTGCCCATGGCGATGAAGATCGAGCGCCAACATCGCCATAATATGATCGCCGTCCACGACCGTCCCTTGTTCGCAGACGAAAATGGCGCGATCGGCATCCCCGTCGAGCGCCACTCCGAGATGAGCCCCCTGCTCGCTGACCGCCTTCTGCAGCAGTTCAGGATGGACCGCGCCACAACCGGCATTGATATTCATCCCGTCCGGCTCATCACCGATCACTTCGACCTTCGCCCCGAGTTCACGCAACACCTTTGGCGCAACCTTGTAGGCTGCACCATTAGCACAATCGACGACCACTTTGATCCCCTGGAAGTCCAGCTCCTTCGGGAGAGACCGCTTGACAAACTCGATGTAACGCCCCTCGGCATCGTCGATTCGATAGGCCTTCCCAATGGCATCAGCCGTCGGCCTCAGATGAGCAATCTCGTTCGAAACGATGAGCTCCTCAATACGAGCTTCCATCTCATCAGGCAACTTGAACCCGTCGTTAGAAAAAAACTTGATGCCGTTATCCTGGTAGGGATTGTGCGAAGCCGAGATCATCACCCCGGCATCGGCACGGAGACTCCTCGTCAAGAACGCAATCGCCGGCGTCGGCATCGGACCGACCAGCAAGACATCGACACCCATCGAGCAAATCCCGGAGGTCAACGCCGATTCCAACATATAGCCGGAGATGCGGGTATCCTTGCCGATCACGATTTGATGGCGTCCGGCTCGGCGCATAAACAAATGCGCCGCGGCTCGCCCCAGCTGCATCGCCATTTCGCTGGTCATCGGATCGAGGTTGGCGACCCCTCGGACACCATCGGTACCGAACAATTTACGCATGTTGTGCTTTCATGGAAACAGTCGTCTGTCGATTAATCGCCGCTGCCACCTGAACCACATCCTTCATGGCTCTCACGTCGTGGACGCGAAGGATCCCAGCCCCACGATCCACTGCCATCGCCACCGCCGCCGCCGTAGCCCACTGACGCTCCTGAACCGGACGATCCACGAGCTGCCCAAGGAACGCCTTCTGTGAGACACCGACCAGCAATGGACACTCAAACTGCATGAAACGGCGTAATTGGGCTAACAGCGTAAGATTATGTACCAGCAGCTTACCAAATCCGATCCCTGGATCAAGAATGATTTGTCTTCGTACAATGCCATGGGCCATCGCGAAACGGATTCGCTCCTCGAAAAATTCGAAAATCTCGCCGACCACATCGTCGTAGCAAGGGGCCTGCTGCATCGTACGCGGCGTACCATGCATATGCATCAGAACGATTCCGGCTCCCGTCCGAGCGACCACATCAACCATGGCGGGGTCGCCTCGTAAAGCCGTGACATCGTTCACGAGAACCGCCCCCGCATCGAGGGCCGCCCGTGCAACAGCAGCCTTTGAGGTATCGATTGAGATCGGAACGGTGACGGCTTTTACAACTGCGGTGACCACGGGAATCGCCCGACGGCGCTCTTCTGCCTCGTTCACGACTTCGGCACCGGGACGAGTTGATTCTGCGCCGACATCCAGCAGATCCGCCCCTTCTTCTACCAACTGAACGGCATGGGCCACGGCGCCCTCTACATCCAAATAGCGGCCACCGTCGAAGAACGAATCCGGCGTCACATTCACTACGCCCATAATTAACGGTCGGTCGTGGAATTCGATCAGCCGATCCTTCGCCTGTCGTGTGAATGTCTTCGGTTCTGACAGCAAATGACGGTGCCTCCATTTAAGGGATCCGCCATGCGTCCTAAGACCACCCGCTATCGTGGCCGCATAGGGTGCATGTAGCAGATCACACCACGCGCGAGAAGGACTCCCTCCTCGCCTATCGTCTTTCAAGTGTACTGGCCCGGGACTCCAATGCCCTGAAATGGCGTCCCGGGATCAGCGAGGCAGAACTTAGGCAGGAACCGCTTGGGATGTGGACTGCATGATGATTTGATCAATGTCAGACGCATCAAGCACTTCTTTCTCCAAGAGTGCTTGCGCCAAACCCTTCAGAGTGGCCATATTTTCCGTGAGCAGCCGCTTCGCCCGCTCATAGTTTTCCATCACAAGCCGCTTGACTTCCTGGTCGATCTCCATGGCTATTTGCTCACTGAAGTCGCGCTGGCTCCCGAGCTCTCGCCCAAGAAAAACCTGTTCGTTTTGTTTCCCAAACGTCAGGGGGCCCATCTTTTCGCTCATGCCCCACTCACAGACCATCTTCCTCGCGAGATCCGTCGCCCGCTCGAGATCGTTCCCCGCTCCGGTCGTCATGTCCTTCAAGACCAGCTCTTCCGCCACACGCCCTCCCATGAGGATGGCGAGCTGATTGTACAAATAATCCTTCGAATAGTTGTGCCGGTCATCGGTGGGGAGCTGCATCGTCACGCCCAAGGCGCGGCCCCGAGGAATAATCGTCACCTTATGCACGGGATCCGTTCCAGGAATTAGCTTGGCGATCAGCGCGTGCCCGGCTTCATGATAGGCCGTCGTCCGTTTCTCATCGTCGCTCAAGATCAGACTCTTCCGTTCAGCCCCCATCAGCACTTTGTCTTTGGCCATTTCGAAGTCGACCTTTTCCACTTCTTTCTTGTTTAGTCTCGCGGCCCAGAGTGCCGCTTCGTTGACCAAGTTTTCCAGATCGGCCCCTGAAAATCCAGGCGTGCCGCGCGCGATTGTTTCCAGCTCTACGTTTGCCGCGATCGGAACTTTCTTCGTGTGCACCTTGAGAATTTCAGTACGACCACGCAAGTCCGGTCGATTGACCACGACTTGCCGATCAAAACGCCCTGGTCTGAGCAAGGCAGGGTCGAGGACATCCGGCCGGTTGGTCGCAGCGACCAAGATCACACCTTCTGTCGTATCAAACCCATCCATCTCGACAAGCAATTGATTGAGCGTCTGTTCACGCTCGTCATGACCCCCGCCCAACCCTGCTCCACGAAGTCGACCGACGGCATCGATTTCGTCGATAAAGATAATGCAGGGAGCATGTTTTTTCCCCTGTTCGAAGAGATCGCGAACACGTGATGCTCCGACGCCGACAAACATTTCCACAAAATCCGAACCGCTGATACTGAAGAACGGCACACTGGCTTCACCGGCAATGGCCTTGGCCAACAGCGTCTTCCCCGTACCGGGAGGACCGACGATCAAGACGCCCTTGGGAATACGGCCACCAAGTTTTTGGAACTTGCGAGGGTCCTTGAGGAACTCGATGATCTCGAGTACTTCTCCCTTGGCTTCTTCGATACCTGCAACGTCAGCGAACATCACCTTCTTACGTTCCTCCGTCAGCAGACGAGCGCGGCTCTTCCCGAACGACATCGCCTTATTGCCCCCCATCTGCATTTGCCGCATCAAGAAGAACCACAATCCCAGGAACAGAACAAACGGCCCCCAGGTCACAAGGAACGTAATGTACCAAGGGCTTTCATCCGGTGGCTTCGCTTCAATCTGCACGCCCCGC
>JANYBU010000024.1 GCA_025360665.1 Nitrospira sp. | reverse complement strand
ACCAGGTCATCCTCAAAGTTTGCAGGCCGCGGAAAAACTATTGTGGCACGATGGAAATACAATGGTCCGCGCGTCTGGGGCAGGGGCGCAGGGCAGGCGAGAGGAGCGGGACTGGCGGGGCGGGCGAGACGAGGTGGGTATCCACTCTGTCCACGTCGCGCCTTTCTCGCATGTCTCGTGCTTCACGCGCCACGGTCTGTGGCGCTGGCGGACTTTTCGGCATCCTGTTAGAGAAGAAAAACGTTCTTGGGGACCATTTCGCGGTGCCAGCGCGGGGCGCAGAGGAGACTCATCTCGCCCACTGTGATACGATCCGCGACTCATTACTAACTCGACGGAGGAGGACGGGACATGCTGAAGGAAGTGGCAGGGGATATTTTATTGACAAAGGCGGATGCCCTGGCGCACGGCGTCGCACCCAACGACAACTTTGCAAACGGATTAGCTTTGGCACTCAGAGAACGGTGGCCGGCGATGTATAAGGACTTCCGGCATTATTCTCAGACGTTTACTCCCAAGGCCGGCGAGTTGTGGACCTGGGCCGGTGTCGGTGGCGTTCGGATTGTGAATCTGTATACCCAGGAGCCTGCTGTCGGTCACGGAGCCAACCACCCAGGCCGGGCCACGATCGAGAGCGTGAACCACTGTCTCAAAGCGTTGTGTAAGGTGATTGAGGCTGAGAAGCTCAAGAGTGTCGCACTCCCACGCTTGGCCACTGGTGTGGGCGGGCTCGACTGGAAAGACGTCAAGCCGATGATGGAAAAACATCTCGCCCACCTGTCCATCCCTGTGTATGTGTATAGCACCTATCATCCTGGGGTCCAGGCAGAGGAAAAGGGCTAAGCAGGGGTGAACGAGGAAGGTGAGGGAGGGCCGAGCCAATCCACTATGCTCGTGCAACGCGCGGTCTCACCATCCTTCGTGCTCGTAGAACGAGCACGATAAGACATGCTCCTCCAATGCGCGCAGTGAAGGACCGTCTGGCTATTCCCCTTAGGGCAAAGTGGGAAAGTCGGAAGGCCCTCGCCCGGGCTGCTGGCACGTCCCAGCGTGCCAGTACCGATCATATCAATCGCGCGGGGGTTGTTTCCTATCAATCAGTAGCTGATAATGCAGCTGATTCATTGATCAGTACTTAACCAGTCGACTGACTCAATCACAATACAGGAGGTTTAACTATGAAATTACGGAATGCCTTGTTGATAGTTACGTTAGTGATGATCCCTGGCAGCGTCTGGGCGTATGGTGACAGCAGTGGTGGTGGTACCGAAGGTTGTAAAGTGAAATTTTCAAAATACATGCCAGCTAATGGTGCAGAGGTGGCGGCAAAATCTGATTTTTCATTTTTCGTATCCGGTGAAACCAGTCCAAACAGTATTAAGGTTACGATAAAAGGTCAGTCCGTACCGGTCACAGTGACACCTAAGAATCAGGGATTTCAGGTAACCGGCATACTCCCTGACACACTAAAAGGAACCTTCGCAAAAATTTACATTGCCGCTAAAGGCCCCAATCAATGCGAATCCAGCGAAGGATGGCTGGTGAAAGTGACTGAGTAATCCTGTAATCGGATTACAGGATGATTCGATACTACCGAAATGGAACCGTCAAAAGGAGTTGGGAGTCTTTTCTCATAGCATGTGATGGGGTCAGAGAAGGAATTCCCCTCGACACGCGCAGTTGAGGATCGGCTCAGCCGCCTTCGCTGTGTATAGAGGTGATTCCGTCCGTGCTATGTGGGGAGATCTTCCCCCGATTCCGTGGACACCCGGTTACGCCACAGCCGTCCTCGCCTCGAACTCGGCCGGGGAATAGTGGCCGAGAGTGGAGTGACGACGTAGCCTCCGACCTTCCTCACCTTGGTGTATCCGCCATCTCCGCGATGACAGCGTGCAGGCCCGAGACGACGCGCGCCATTCGTTCATACTGCACGAACTCGGGCCTGTCGGCGTTCGAGTGGTAGGCGGGATAGCGGAAGAGGGCGGTATCGGTCACCATCACCGCCGGGAATCCCTCCTTCCAGAAGGACCAATGGTCCGACCATCCGACGCCGGGGATCAATCCCCACAGGGCTCCCCCTTCGGAGGGGAATTGCGCCTGTTGCCGAAAAGATCCCACGAGTTGCCTTACCCACGGCCCGTTCTCCACGTTGCTGACGAAGGCGATAAAATTCCCGGTAGAGGGGTAGATGAGATTCAATGGAAACAGGAGGTGTTGGCTCCCTGGCTCATCTGAGTAGTACCCGATGGTCTCCAGGCTGAGCATGAGGACGATCTTTTCGCCACGCTCGCGGCTGTGCTTGGCGTAGACGTGGCTCCCCATGTGTGCGGTTTGAAAGAGCGGCGGCTCCTCGTTGGTGAACGCCACAAATCGCAGCGTACGAGTCGGCGTGGTCTTCGCGAACGCACGAGCCAAGGCGAGCATCGCTGCCACGCCGCTCGCATTATCGTTGGCACCGGGACTTCCCTGCACCGAGTCATAGTGCGCGCCGATGACCATGATGTCGTCCGGTCTCCGGCTACCCCGCACTTCTGCTTCCACATTCTCACAGATTTTTCCTCCCACCTCGTAAGTTTGCCGGCCAACCTCATACCCGGCACCGGCGAGCGTCGTCCGAATATAATCCGCCGCCATGACAAGCCTATCGTGGCGAAAGACGTTGCGCTCGCCGATCTGTCCAGCGAGCGTCTGTACGTGGGAATGGAGTTCCTGCTCTAGCATTCGTTGTTCCTCCGTCAGCGGAGGCAGCGGCCCCTGGTGACTGTGTCCAGGCATCCGGATCATGGTGAACCATCCTTCGCCAGCTGCGACAAGAACAATTCCGATGAGGACACACGGCCGGCGAGCTGCATCAAGAGCCTGGGGAGGTTGCCTCTGTGGTCATGGCTTCACGAGACTGGTAGTAGGCTGCACAGTCTTCCTCTCGTCCCCGTACGATTCGTTTTCCGCTGAATGGGGCGTGGTGGCTGGTGATCACGGTGCACTGGCGTTCGCCGTCGTCATCGTCGTAGTAGAGGAGGACCCAGTCCTGCGTTTTCTTCAGGCGATGGGCCAGCGCCGTGTTTGAGAACATGGCGCTGTAGTGGCGAGTGCCTCGCTGTGAATGGAGAATGGGCAGCCAGGCTTCCCCTGTGGGATTGAAGCGGTGCGGCGCAATTCTCTGCAGTCTTCCGGCCTGGGCGGCCTCGCGATATTCCCTGTCCACATCCAGGAGCTCTTCCACCGGAGGTTCGGCAGTCGGGTGCCCGGCCGTCCTGCCAGCGCTCTGCCGGACACGTCCAAGTCGCGCGGTCAGGGAATCGATGATGCCCTGGAGTTTTTTGGGACCGATCCCTTCAACTTCTGTTAAGCGTCTGTCGTGCGCCGCCATTTCCAGTTGTTCCAGCGTGTCGATGCCGAGGTCGTCGTGGAGTCGTGTGGCGAGGGCTGGACCGATTCCTGGAATGGATGCGAGCAGTGAGACCGGGTCCATGCGGCCGCGCAGGCGATCCAGCATCGGCAGTCGGCCTGTGACGACGAGGGTATGAATGGATCGCGCGAGGCTCACCCCGATGCCGGGCAATGATTGCAACCCGTCCGTGCCCTGTTGCTGTGCGATCTCTGCGGCGGGAACCGTCAAACGTTCGATCGTTTCCGCCGCCGCGCGATAGGCCCGCACGCGAAATCGATTCGCTCCCTGATCCTCTAAGAGCTGTGCGACTTCTCGCAATCGCCTGGCGATGCCCTGATTTTGCGCGATGTTCGCCATGCTCGTGGTGGACCTCACTCGTAGTGCAGCGCCTCGATGGGGTTCATCTTCGACGCTTTGTTTGCGGGATACAGGCCGAAGAAGAGGCCCACGATCAGGGAAAACAGAAACGCAATGACGACGGCTTCCGGAGAGATAATGGTCGGCCAGCCGATCATCGTGGTCAGCAACCGGGCGATCCCGATGCCCGCTCCCACGCCGAGCGCTCCGCCGATCGCGGTCATGATGATCGCTTCGATCAGGAATTGAAGCAGAATATGGGCGCGCTTCGCGCCGACCGCCATGCGTAGTCCGATTTCCCTGGTTCGTTCAGTGACGGACACGAGCAGGATGTTCATAATTCCGATCCCGCCGACGATCAACGAGATGGAGGCGATGCCCATCAGCATGAGCATCATCGTCCGGCTCGTGCCGGCGATGGTCTTGGCAATATCTTCCATGGTGCGGATGGTGAAGTCGTCCTCCTCCGAGGCGGTGAGGTGATGGCGCGCCCGCAAGAGCTCTTTGATGTCTGCAACGACGGCAGGGATCTCATAGCGCGTCTGCGTGGCGACCAGGATGATCCCGACGGTTCCAAGAAATTTCGTCCCCTGGACTTTACGTTCTGCGGTTGAGAAGGGGAGCACCACGAAGTCATCTTGGTCTTGCCCCGTTATGGACTGTCCTTTCGATGTCAGAACGCCGATCACACGGAGCGGGACGTTTCTGATACGGAGTTCACTTCCCACTACTTCTTCCCCCGGCTCAAACAAGTTCTGGGCCGCGGTTTTCCCCAGCACTACTACCTTTGCCGCAGAGTCCATATCCGATTGCGTGAAGAAGTTGCCCTGCGCGATGGGCCAGCTCCGGATATCAGGAAAGACAGGGGTCGTTCCGAGGACGATCGTGCTCCAATTTTTGTTTTCCCGGATGACTTGCAGGACCGAGCGTGTCGCATACATCACCGTGGTGACGCTCGCGACTTTCTTCTCGATGTCCTCCGCATCATCGACGGTCAGCGTCGAAATTGAGCCGAGTCCGCCGCGCACGCCCCCGACGGTGGTCGCTCCGGGGACGATGATCATCACGTTGGTGCCCAGGCTGGCGATTTCAGCTTGGACCGAGGCGGTGGCACCCTGACCCAAGCTGACCATCGCCACGACGGCGCCGATGCCGATGATGATGCCGAGCATCGTCAGCCCGGCGCGCAGCGGATTGCGGCGGAGGATGCGGAGGGCAGACAAGATCGTGAGCCAGAGAAAGGACATCGTGGGTAGCCTTCAGCCGTCAGCTGTCAGCCTTCAGCTCTGAGATGTAACCGTTTGCTCCGAAACTGAGTGCTGAAAGCTGATCGCTGATAGCTATTCTTCTTCATCTCATCCTCGGACCGCCATCGAAGCCCGGTGGCAACTTCTTCTGGGCTTGTTCTTCGGGCGTCTCAATCCCCAGGATCACCGTGTCTCCTTCCTTCAGCGTCCCCTCGGCGATTTCCGTGAAGAGGGAGTCGGCGATGCCGGCGGTGATCACGGTCTGCCGCACCTGCTTCTCCTGATCCATCACCCACACCTGCGTGACCTTGCGGTCCACCGGGACCGCCGGCATCCGGAAGCGCAAAGCCCCATTCGGTACGCGGAGAGGATTTTCCTTCTTGGCCGTCACGATCGTCACGTTCGCCGTCATCCCGGGCTTGAGCTTGAGATCGCGATTGTCCACCGTGATCACCACGTCGTAGGTCACCACGTTCTGAATGCTGATTGGCGCATTGCGCACCTGCGTCACGGTGCCTTCGAAGAACTGCTTGGGATAGGCATCTACGTGGAAGCTGGACGGCTTGCCTTCCGCGACCCCACCGATGTCGGCCTCGCTGACGTTGGCGTCGACCTGCATCTGGGTCAGGTCTTGAGCGATCACAAAGAGAGTCGGGGTTTGGAAACTGGCGGCGACGGTCTGGCCGACATCGACGTTGCGGGACACCACGATGCCGTTGACCGGGGAATAGATCGTCGTATAGCCAAGATCGAGCTCTGCTGAGTCCAATGTGGCCACCGCTTGATCCACCTGCGCCTGCGCGACATCGACTTGGGCTTGGGCGTCGCGGAAGTTTGTGGCGGCGAGGTCGAGATCCGACTGTGCGACGAATTGTTGCCTGAGCAAGGTCGTCATGCGATCGAGTTCGAGTTGTCGCTGATGCGCCATGTTCTTCGCCTTCGCCAGATTGCCACGCCCGCTTTTGAGCGATGCGCGGGCTTGACTCACTCTCGCTTTGAACGGCTGCTGATCGATCAGGGCCAGGACCTGGCCCTTCGTGACGACGGAATTGAAGTCCACCATCAGTTGGGTAATTGTGCCGGAGACCTGGCTGCCCACCTGCACCGACACGACCGGATTGACCGTGCCGGTGGCGGTGACAATCGCGGTAATGGGGCCTCGATCGACCAGCGCTGTTTTGTAGTGGACCGGCGGAGTCCCGGCCATCCACCAATACCAGGTTCCTGCCCCGATGATCGCGAGCAGGGTCACGATGCCGATGAGCCAGGGAAGACGGAGTCCGGTCCGGGGTGAAGGGGGCATGGGCAGGGAGGCGGGGAGCCGGTGCTCGTGGTCGGATGATGGACTTGACGAATGGCCAGCCGGAGCTGAAGAAGATCCGGGGGGAATGATCTCGGTGACAGGGACCTCACGAATCGGGTCTTGGGGGTCACCGGTCATGATGTACCCGTTTGTTGCGTGACTTTGTCTGCGCGACTGTTTGTGAATCGGTTCACGATGATCTTACGGAATTCTTCTGCGAATAACAGCACAAGGGCGCCCGACGCGAGTGGCCCGAAGATCCAGGCAGGCAAGGGGCCAGTTCGGAAGATGTCGTTCCCCAAGGAGGTGTACGTAATAAACGCAAGGATGGTGATCTCAATGACGACTCCCCATAGAATGAGCGGGTTGCTGAACCATCCGAACCGAGCCACCGACAGCCGGTCGGATCGGCAGGAAAAGACATTGGCGACCTGTGCCAAGACTATCCCGGCAAAAGTCACCGTTGTCGCC
>JANYBU010000005.1 GCA_025360665.1 Nitrospira sp. | reverse complement strand
CAGGGGCAGCTCGGCAGTGACCAGTATGGGAAACGGCATCCCTGGGTGCGCGTGAAGAATGAGGTCACGCAGGCCCTGGTGACCGTCGTGTTCGCGTGCCGCTTATTCATGCATGTGAAGGAGAAGGGGTTGCGCCGCGAGTATGGTCAGCGGCTGTGGCGGGCCTTGACGGCCGGCGTCCCGCCAAGTGTTATCAGCGGCTACCTCTATAACTGTGCGTTGCACTACCACTATTACAAGCTTGTGAAGGGCTTACGCGAGGGGCGGCTGGTCAGTACCCTCTAACAGCAAGGGAGCGCATCCAGAGGCTGCATACTGCGAGGAAGCCGAGTCGTACGACACGCTTCAATTCCCCGAGCTGGGTATATATAAACTGTGTACCGACCACAAGGGGGCCTGATGCCAAACAGGCTGCCGCCGTGACTGGGCCCAGTGTCCACACGAAAACCAATTTCGGGACCGTCGTCAATAAAGACTGCCTCATCCGACCAATCCTGTCGTTGAGCTTGCTTCCCCCCTCCTCTCGTGAATTAGAAGTCGTGAGAACTTGGCATATCTAAAGTTGTCCTACCGCGGTCAGCGGCTACTGCTGGCAAATTCGGCCAGGACTAGGTGGTCCAGTGGATTGTCATGAGTGCCTATGCCGGTACCGTACTCACCTTCCATCTGGTCGTCGGGCCAGCTAATTGCGGATCAGCAGATTAAGGCCGAAGGAAAAAAATAGCATGGTGTGACATCTACGCCGCGTCTAGATGGGAGTGAATCTGAAAGGGTAGGAATAGATGGGAGTGGTTGGAACATTTGGTGTGCCGTGTAGGGGTCGAACCTACGGCCCGCTGATGAAGAGTCCCGACGAAGACCTACCCCATGACACTCAGCAAGAACAATCATCGGCAAAAGGCGAGGATTTGTGATGGTGCATTTCATCATGGATCATGGTGCGTCATGCTGTTTTGGCACCACCTTGGCACCAGGATTGGTTTTGACTTCCTGAGAGTCCGATCTTTCTTGCCACCATACTTCTTCTTGCGGGCAATGGCCATTGGGATCATGAGCATGTTGTGTTTGGCGAAATCGAATATTGTGGCTCAGTTCTTCTCCCGCCCGCCCAGTGTCAAGGTTTCTCTTAATCGGGAAGCCATAAACCCTTGCTTGATCAAATCATCTCCTAGAGATTCCATGATCTCAGCCAAGTTGAGCTGTAACTGGGTCTCCTTCTTTTCACCAACTTCTTCGGGTAAGGTTTTGAGTGCACCCCAGGCGTAGGCTGACTGATCCATCGCCTGCCAGATGGGATACCCCTGGACAGTTTCAAAGGCTCGGGCCTCAACCCGCACCGGACGGAGTGCGACTCCGAACACATAGCCTCCGCCAAACCACAGCGGGGTACTCGTCAGGAGTTCGAAGCCAAGATTGGCTCCGATGGCGATCGGATTCCACGCCGTTGCGAGGCCGAGCGCGATGCTCTCCGCTGTTATATCAGCCGTCATTCCCGCGAGCATCCACTGCCAGCGAATTTTCCCATAATCCAAGATACTTCCAGCGACGACGAGATCGGCACCCAGACGACGGCGGAACTCCGTGAGTTGCTCAGGGTTCGGGAGGACGCCCGGCTTCAGGTCCAATTCTGCAGCTAACGCATCCGTCTGAGCTGCCGGGACAAACTGAAATCCCTGTCCCGTGGCGAGGCGGCTTAGGAGGAGCCAGCGGGCCTCCTGTTGAATCTCCCAGAGGGTTTCAGCCACGTGTGTGGTTTCGTCTTCTCGCGACAGAGTCTCGTCCACAGTTTTTATCGCAGAGAGCGTCGTGATTTCCAGATCGAAACCAAACGGCAATATTGCGACAGTGGGGCGCTCATTGAGGTCCTCCACCGTGGATTGAGTCACGGGGTCGAATGCGACGCATCCCACGAATGCGCCGCCAACGACCCACCCTATAAACGGAATCAGGTGCAAGCGAATTGGAAAAGACTTCATTAGACGGCTCCCATGTAATAGCTGAAAGAAGGATTTCGTAAGGAATCTGACCTCGCGCGGAGATCAGCTCGTCCGTGGCGTTCAGCGACTCGATGGAAAGCCGATCAAATTCGATAGACGGAAAGCTGTTGGTGGAGACGGAGAGAGGGGAACTTATGCATCATCAGCCCGCCAAGCTGAAGGACGGGGTATACAGACAACCACACAGCCTGTTCGACACCCGCCTTGGCGAGAGGGGCGCCACAGGGGACGTCGTGGCTCGGCACGTTGGACTTCAGTCCCGAGGCCAACTGCGAGAGTGCTGCTTCGTCAAGGTCCTGACCATCTTGGTCTTCTACCGCAGTCTCCGGGATAAGGTTGACCTGCTCAAGAAGTTCCAGGCCACCGAAGCAGAGCCATGAGGCAAGCAGACACCAGATGGTGAGGCACACGGCAGTGCTTCGACGATTCATACGCATCGCATCACTGTAATCGGAGTATGAACATCAGTCAAATTGGACCAAGGTCACAAACAGTGCCTCCAAACGTACACGGACGCCCTGTGGTGCGTGCGCCCTCCAGGCATGCGGTAGCAATATCTTAGCGGAAACGTCTCAGAGGCGGTTACGGCCCACTGATTAGGAGTGGAAAAAGACCAAGAATTCGAACCGCTCAATGTTGCGAAGGTTTCCCCGTTTATCGTTGAAAATCATGGGCTTGTTGGCGTTCTACTGATTCCATTGCTTCTATCCAATTCGGTTGTTTGTGAGGATTTTTAGCACAAAATTAGCACATACGTAGTACGTAACTCGTAAAACTATGGTAGGGTATACATCGTGATCAGAGGGTTTCGGGACAAAAAGACGCAACAGTTCTTTGCAGGAGAGATGGTCAAGGAATTCTCCGGCTTCAGGAAGGTGGCGGAGCGGAAACTGACCGTGCTCGATAACGCGTCGGATCTCAAGGACCTACTTTCCCCACCAGGAAACCGGTTGGAGATGTTGAAAGCGGATCGGATCGGGCAGCACAGCATCAGGATCAACGATCAGTGGAGAATTTGTTTTCTCTGGAAGGCTGACGGACCATATGAAGTTGAAATCACCGATTATCACTGAAGGAGAGCACGCCATGATCAAGAACGGAATGCGTCCGGTTCATCCAGGAGAAATCCTGTTCGAGGAGTTCATGAAGCCAGCAGACCCGCCGATCAATGCCAACATGCTCGCCAAGGCTCTCGAAGTTCCGGCGAACCGGATCACGGCAATTATCAAGGGACAACGAGGCATCACGGGCGATACCGCGGTCCGTCTGGCGACATTATTCGATACCACAGCTGAATTCTGGATGAATCTGCAGAAGACGTATGAGTTGCGCCTTGCTGAGCAAGCTCTACCGGGTAAGGTCAGGAAGCATATTGAACAACACAGGGGAGCACTCATCCCGGCTTGATGAGGGAAGGATCCGTTTCAGGCTGGGAACAATCCACGTAGTGTCCCTTCTCCTCT
>JANYBU010000234.1 GCA_025360665.1 Nitrospira sp. | reverse complement strand
CATAGTTCATCGCTCAACGTTCAGCGCTTCCTGGCCGGTGGACTTTATCAACATCCTGCTAAGCAACTGGAAAAGGAGTGAGCGAAGATGGTAAAGGAACTCGAAGTCGGTGATAAGGCTCCCGCCCTGTCGCTTCCCGATCAATCGGGAGAACCTGTCAGCCTGAAAGACTTTACGGGCAAGCAGGTGGTCCTGTATTTTTATCCCAAAGACGATACACCTGGCTGTACCAAGGAATCGTGCGACTTTCGCGATGCCATCACGCCGATCAAGAAGGCGGGCGCAATCGTGCTCGGCGTGAGTTTTGATGGCCAGGAATCCCATCAGAAATTCATCAAGAAATTTACCTTGCCGTTCACGTTGCTCAGCGACGAAGACAAAGCTGTCGCGAAGGCCTACGGGGTCTACAAAGAGAAAAGCATGTACGGCAAGAAGTATTGGGGCATCGAGCGCAGTACTTTTGTGATTGACCAGGCCTGTAAGCTGAAGGCGATCTTTCGCAAGATCAAGGTCGACGGTCATGTGGATGAGGTACTGGCAGCTCTGAAGGCGTAACCTCATGGCAGGATGCTGAAAAAAGAGCGGGGTGGCTGGGACGATCCCCGTGCTCGCGCAACGCGCGGCCTCAGAAGGCCCTCGTTGGACGCGCGCAGTTGGGATCATCCCAGCCACCCCTTAAAAAGTGATAGTTCGCTGCGGCCTTGCTGGACGGCCTTTTTGAGCATCCTGTTCAGTGTTTTCCTTTTGTTCTAGACGTATGGGCGATTGAATTTCCATCGTGCCATAATAGTGTTTCCGCAGACTCCTTATGCGGCTGTGCGGCCTATGAGTCTTCTTTTCCGCAGAGCCGACCTCTTCACCATCCTCCTCTTTTTGACTACGACCACCATCCTTTATGCAGCTGAGAAGGTTCCGGGAACCTTGACTGTTCACGATAGCCTCACCTCGCCCAACCAGCCGGCGACCATTGAGGCGACACTCACACAGACGGGTCTCCTGACGAAGACCGGTTTGGGAGGCGAACCCATCGCGCTGCTCATCGCAGGCAAGGTCGTCGCGACTGCGATGACTGGTGGCGACGGGCGGGCTTTCCTGTCGTATACCCCGAAGGCCAAAGGGGTGGTCCCATTCACTGTGCGTGTCGGAACCACTCCAAGTATTTCCGCAACAGAAACCGGTGCGAATCTGATCGTGTGGGAACGTCGCAGCCCGATGATGGCGGTAGAGATGGCGGCACTCATGGAAGACGCCGAAGCCAGGCGCCCGATGCCCGATGCCGCAGAGGAGCTCGGCAAGCTTACCCAGTTCTACTACAACGTGCTCTATGTGGTGGCGGAGAATAAGGCGGTAGGTATCAACGATCAGGTGAACGCGCAAGTCAGACAATGGCTGAAGGATCAGAAGTTTCCAGTCGGACACATACTCGTGCTGCCATCTAATACAGAGGCGTTTGGGGTGAAACTCGATGAACTGCATGCCGCCGGGTGGAAGACGCTCAAAATAGGTGTGGGGCGCACGAAGGCCTTTGCCGAAGCGTTTCTGCAGCGGCGTCTCGAAGCCGTGATGGTGCCGGAGCCGGCCAAGGGCGAGGCGCCGCGCAAGGCGAAGGTGGCGAAGGAGTGGAAGGATGTGCGGAAGAAAATGTAGCGGGTAACCGGGTGCCCTTCTTGCTCGCGCAACGCACGGCCTCAGAAAGATTAGGAAGGGGAGCAGCCGGACCATTCTTCTTGCTCGCTGAGGCCCCACGATGAAACGGTGGTCCCTCAATGCGCGCAGTGAAGAACAGTCCGGCTGCTCCCCTTGAGGAGTAACAGTTCAAGCTCTTTTCCGACGCGCGCAGTCAGGAGCACCACAAACATCCACCTCCTTCCACTAGAGGATGGGGGGATGAGAGAAGATGAAGAGCAGACCTCCACCGCTCGTGGAATGCGCACGATGAAAGAGTGCTCGTTCGACACGCGCAGTGGAGGAGCCCCCTAGCCGCCATAGCGTCGTCAAGACAACAAGGATGTATATTTATGTCCTCAACCGCGGGACAGGCAGGAAACAATTGAGTGCAAAGGGAACAGCAGACCTTCGGCAAGAAATCCCAAGGCGTGTTATACGGATAGAAAACCAGAACTCCGCATCTTGTGCGAGCAATAATATAGTTAGGGTGCAAACAAATGGATAGCGTTATGGACGAGATCCACAAAGACTTTCTACCGGAATTGGCTGCATCCATCGTTGATGAATTGTCGTCTCAAGCACGACAAACCTTCGATAAGGTCGGGACGTAGGGCTCGAGGCACACAGACATGTTCGACTTCTTTAAGCGAAAGATGCCCAGGGATCGTGAAGGTATGCGAGCGGACTTTCGATCGGTGATGGCTGAGTTAGCTGCCGCTGATGCTGTACGACGTGCTGCGGTGGGTGAAGGCCTCAATATCCTGACTACTGCATTTGTCGCACGGTTCTCTAGCTCCTCTTCGTTTCAGACACAACCTCGCGCTGAGCAGATGCAGTATCTCAAGTCGCTGATTACGGCGGCAGATGGGCTTTCTGTCAGAGACCCATGGGTAGCATTGGGATTTCGGCTTTATGCTATGTATGTTGCTGCGCTTATGGAAAACGACAAAGAGTTGTTGTCCGAAATCGGCAAACAACTAGCCTCACTCAGCCGGGAGGGTGACTTTGGCCTGTAACGTAGGTACCGGTGCTTCTCATTCTCACCTAACTTTAGTTCGAGCGGGCGCGCATAAAGCCGCGCGCCGCTCGACAAGACGTTAGGCGATTTGCTTCTTTCAAAGGAGCGCGATGTTTCCAGAAATTCTTAGAGAAGGTATTTGGCATACGACTAGCGTTGAACGCTTTGAAGGCATCTTGACCGCCGGCGGCATTCTGCCGGAGCCACCCATCCCTGATATGGACAGATGGGGAACTGCGTGCGGGCCTAGCCAGTATCCGTTTGTACGGAGCATAGGCGCTGTGAGCGTTTTCGACTTCTCGGGCTTTGATGAGGCCACATACGAGGAGAAATATCCGCTTTCAATGTGGCGGACATTTGTTCCGTGTTTCAGCAAGTGGGATGAGTCGATTTGGATTGAGCTGGATCGTTCGGCGATTAAGGGTAGTTTTATCGACGGAAAGGCAATTATTGAACGCCGAAAACAACAGAGCGAACTGGGAAGAAAGATAATGCCGATCATTGAGGCCGCTCACGTTGGTCCAGTTCAGATTTCTGCATTTCGTCGTGTTTACAAATACAACAAGCAGGACCAAGAATTCAGACAAATCCAGATTCCAAACATCCTAGCTAGCAAAAGATCGGTCGCGCCAGGATGACAACTTCATCTAACAATTTGGTCAACAGGACAGTCAAAACGTTCTGATTCAACTGAGCGGTGCTTCGGTTGAGGAAAGTGATGAGGATCAACCCGGTATCATCGTCGACTATGACGGCAACATCGTCGGGATCGAAATCTTGAACACCCCGAAGCGTATGGAGTATCCGCGCGCGTTGAAGTATGCCGTGGCATAAGGGGCCGGCATCGCCTTCCATTCACCGCTTCTATCCTTTAATATAGCCCTCAGATCTCCTTTTATTGAGGCTCCTCTGAATGCGGGCGAAAACTAGTTTTTCCTGCCAAGCTTGTGGCCATCAGTCGCCCCGATGGCTTGGCCGCTGCCCTGATTGCGGCGGTTGGAATACCATGAAAGAAGAACGGCAGGCGCCGACCGGCAAGGGGCGGCCTGCTGCGATGAAGACGGCACAGGCGAAGGCCACGCCGATTGCCGACATCGAGGTGGTCGGTGAAGACCGGCGGCTGACGCATATTGGCGAGTTCGACAGGGTGCTGGGTGGGGGAGTCATTCCTGGCTCGGTTATCTTGATCGGCGGCGATCCCGGGATTGGGAAGACCACCTTGTTACTCCAGGCGCTCCCGCGCCTGTCTTCCAAGGAAGAACCGGTGCTGTATGTCTCCGGAGAGGAATCTCCGAGGCAGATCAAGATGCGGGGGCAGCGGCTCGGTATCGAGCATCCGAATCTGTTGATTCTTGCGGAAACCTCCCTCGAGCAAATCCTCAAAGCGGCACAGGAGATCCAGCCGGCCGCAATGGTCGTCGACTCGATCCAAACGGTCTACACGGAACAGATCACGTCCGCGCCGGGGAGCATCAGCCAGGTACAGGAGGTGGCAGGCCAATTGATGTGGTACGCGAAGCGCAGCAGTGTCCCGGTCTTCATCATTGGGCATGTCACCAAAGAAGGCGCGATCGCCGGACCGCGGCTGTTGGAACATATCGTCGATACGGTGCTCTATTTTGAAGGAGACAAGGGCCACAGTTTTCGTATTCTTCGCGCGGTGAAGAATCGCTTTGG
>JANYBU010000375.1 GCA_025360665.1 Nitrospira sp. | reverse complement strand
TGGATCATCATTGAACGTCCGGAAAAAGAGGTGGCGGTCGAGTTGATTCGATCCGGTAAAAATCTCGATGCGATTATTCCGCGTGGCGGGGCTGGCCTCCGTAAAGCCGTGATCGAACAGGCGAAGATGCCGGTGCTCTGCAGCGACGAGGGGCTCACACATATGTACGTGGATGCCGACACCGATATGCCGATGGCTCAAAACGTGGCGATTAACTCTAAGGTACAGAAGTCCATGGCGTCGAACTCACTCGACACGCTGCTCGTGCAACAGGTGATTGGGCGACAGTTCTTGCCTCCGCTGGTCAACCGCATGCTCGAAGAATTTAAGATCGAGGTGCGGGCTTGTCCCAAAACCATGGCCCTTATGGGGCAAATGGCGATGACTGGACATGCCTCAATCATTCCGGCAAAGGAGGAGGATTGGCACACCCAATTCCAGGGGCCCGTGTTGGCCGTCAAAATGGTCGCGAATTTGGACGAGGCCTTGGCGCATATCGTGGCGCAGGGCTCCTGCCTCACCGCCGTCATCGCGACCACGAGCTATGAGTCGGCCCTGCGGTTCACGCGCGAAGTGGATGCCAGCGCGGTGTTCGTCAATGCGTCGTCCCGGCTCAATGCCGGTGATAGCTACGGTATGGGCGCCGATATCGGGCTCAGTGGCTCGCGTCTCCATGCCAAGGGCCCGATCGGGCTTGAGCAATTGACCTGCGAAAAGTATGTCGCGTTCGGCTCGGGCCAGCTGCGCTACCCGCATCCGGTGCCGGAGACGTATTTTGATGCGATCATGCTTAAGAGGCCGTAGTTGCCTACTGAAAACGCTCTCCAGCTTCGTTCTCAGTCGCTCGAGCCACTCGACGTACCCTCATCGCGTACGCCTCGTAGTTCGCACTCCTTGCGGCCTCGCTGGAAAACGTTTTGAGCAGGCGTGCCGAGGCTGGATCAATGATCAACGACTCACTGTTGCAATTACTCCATTCGCACTTGGTCGGCTGGGGCCTCCGGCAGTTCACGTCGGATGAGACCTACTTCCAGTGGCAGCGGCAGGCCCTCTCGTCTGCAGACCTCACAACGTTGCATCGGCAGGTGGAGCAGAAGCGTTGCGGGTCGTCTGCAGATGAGGTTGCGTTCTACGATGCCACCTCCCATCCGAACATTCTGCCGGTCCTCTATAGCCAACGGTACGACTATTATCTGGCCATCGGCCTGCGCGTGGCAGCTCGCATCGGTGAGGCCCGGTCCATTCTGGATGTGGGCTGCGGCGTCGGTATCCTCACGACGTTCTATGCGAGGCAGTATCCCGACAAGACTTTCGTTGGGATCGATCGATCGCCCGCCTCGATCGCGCGTGCGCAAGAACAAGCGAAGGCGCTTGGCCTGACTAACGTGCGGTTTGACTGTCTCGATCTCGATCACACGCCTCCCACTCGCTCCTATGATCTGGTCCTCGCCACGCATGCCCTCGTGCAAGCTGAACAGGACCCTGGCATTCCCAGTCGCAGTTGGAACACCTTCGAGCGTGCCAACGAGAGCCAGCCGCAAGCAGACTTTGAGCGGCGAACGGGGATCGGCACCAGGCTCGATCGTTTGAGCGCCCTGCTTTCTGCACAGGGACGCATAGTCGTGTTTGAGAAAACCCGTCAGTTGGCAAGACGAGTCCCACTGCAGCGCGCCTTGGCTGCACGAGATCTTGGCCTGATCGAGCAGCCGGAATTAATTCGATACCGTCTAGTCGAAGAAATTGCCGACGATGGACCGTTCTATGTGTTGGGGAGGGGAGCGTTGCCTCAGCTTCACTGGGATGAATCGCCGGAGCCAGACGAAGGCCCTCCGTTCGATCGAACGAAGCTGAAAACTAGTTCAACCGATCCGGACGCGCCGCTCTATGAGAACCATTGGCCTTCCGCGCAACGCGTCTGGGAACAGCTGTACGACAAGCAGCTCTTCAAAGAGACCACCCGCCAGGAGCCAGACGGGTGCCAGCTGCATGTGGAACTTGGGCAGGCAGAGGAGGGGGTCTATCTGTATTGCGTCAACACCTTGGATCAACGCCAGTTGGTGCTGGTTGAACCAGCCCGCACGGTCATGCTGGAATCCTACTATCAGGAGATTGTGAACAGCGCATTTTAGCAGGATGCTGAAAAAGTCCGCCAGCGGCGCTCTCAGCTCGAAAGCATCCTCAACGTAGCCCAGAGGCTACGCCTCCGGTGCTTTCATCGGCTGCGGCTTTGCTGGACGGCCTTTTTGAGCATCCTGCGGGACGATTCTACTGTTGTGTCACATGTGTGGACTATCGAAGCGCGTGCCACCATAGTTTTCCCGCAGCCCCTTCGGGGCCTCTCCTACCACCAGCGTCGGGTGTCGTCACGTCAATGACATAAAGAGTGCCCTCCGTCGTCGAATCGGACGAGGCGAGAGTCCTACTACGAAGAGTCTGTCGGCGAGGTTCTGTCGCGAGCAGCGGGTGAGCTGAGTTCGTTCAGGCACGAGAGACTGCGCTGGGAATACCACTCTTCACGGCAAGAACGATCAGTTCCCTGTCGCGAATCGCATAGACAATCCGATAGCCGCCTTCGCGAATCCGATAGAGGTGGTCCTCACCTTCGAGCTTCGTGACGCCAGGGGGACGAGGACTGGTGCGGAGTGCATGAAGCCGTTTCACAAGAAGCTTCCGAAGCGGTTTGGCGAGTGCGTGGAGTTGTTGCTCAGCAGAAGGGGCCACGAAAATTGAGGAGATCGCCTGGTGCAATCAGAGCCCCAATTCTTTCAAAATGACATCAAGCGACTGGGCGCCTTTCTTGTTCGCCTGGGCTAAGGCCGCGCGGGCATCGACGAGATCGATACGATCTTCCAGGGCCTCCAGGAGTCGCAGGTCATCGATGGGCACCACTGCGGCGACCGCTCGGCCACGTCGGCGCAGCAGCACTCGCTCGTTG
>JANYBU010000318.1 GCA_025360665.1 Nitrospira sp. | reverse complement strand
ACTGATGCCGTCATGCTGTCCGCAGAAACGGCGATCGGACAGCACCCGGTTGAAACAGTCCGTGTCATGGACCGAATCGTTCGAGCCGCAGAAGAAGGGCCTCGATCGTGGTGTATGCGCTCGTCCGACGTGCCACAGGGGGAAGGCTCATTCCCGGAGGCCATTTGCCATTCAGCCTCTTCGGCAGCCTCAGCCATCGGGGCGAGCGTCATCGTGGCATTTAGCGAACGGGGTACGACTGCGCGCTTGTTGTCGAAGCAGCGCCCCGATGCGTCAATTATTGCATTGACTCCATTTGAGCCCATACGGCAGCGGATGGCGCTGTACTGGGGCGTCATCCCACACACGATGCGGCAGATCGCTCAAACTGATGAGCGGATCGATGAAGCGGAACGCCGCCTGAAGACCGAGGGACTGGCCGTAACGGGACAGCGAATCGTGATTCTGTCGGGGACCAGGATTGGTCAGCCCGGGGAGACCAATTTGATGAAGTTACACAAAGTCGGGTAAGCTGAAGCGGCTGATCGGGCTCTGTGCCCGCACAGCGCCAGCGGACTGAGAGCTCATTGCCGGATGCGCGCAAGGGAGGCGTACTCAGTTTCCCCGAGAGGAGTACAGATTGGGAGAAAAGAGCACACGATGACACCCAACGTTGTAGGGCGGTTCGCATTTTTTCTCTGTCAGTTGCTTGCCCTGGTGTTGTCAGCCGGAGATGGGCTCGCGCAGACCGGATCCCTCGAGCACTCTCCGGCAGACGTGGTGAAACGATATCTGGCGCTCGATTATAAGGGGGCGCGGCTCGATGCCATGTCGGTCGAGACGGTCGCGTCCTACACGAGTTGGCATGAGGAGCCGACGTGGGGGCATGTCGTCGTGACGCGGGGCTTTGTGGTGGCGGAGCAGTATCGCCAATGGGAGGTGATCGATAGGCTGGAAGTCGTAATTCCGGTCACCTTCCAGGTTATAGGCTCGGTGTATCTGGAAACCGCCGGTTTCGTCCAGGAGGCTGAGACAGAAGAGGTTCGATTTCGCGTGAAAGCCGTCAAGGATCGATGGAGGATTGTCGAGCCGATGCTTCCCCCTCACGTGGGGCAGAAGCGGATGGTGAACATCGTGCGCGAAGCCTGGGTGAAGGAAACCGACCCGGCGAAGCGAGACCGTCTTGGGGCGTTGCGGGACGAGTTACGAAAGGTAAAATAATGATGGGAAAGACCTCGGTCGAGCTGTTGATTTTTGATCTGGACGGGACGCTTATCGAGTCCAAATGGGATATCGCTGCCTCAGTGAACCTCACGTTGGCTGAGCTGGGGCTGCCGCAGCGGCCAATCGAGGAAATATTTGGGTTTGTGGGGGACGGGGTGAAACAGTTGTTGCGCTTGTCGGTCGGCGAGGGCGGTCGGGGCACCTTCGACGAAGTGTTGCGGGTGTTCAGAGGCCAGTACTTGGCCCATTGCCTCGATCGCACCACGTTCTATCCCGGCATTGGAGAGATGCTGACGCACTTCGCAGGCAAGCGGAAGGCTGTGGCCACCAACAAGTCGATCGAGTACACAAACGTGATTCTCCAAGGGCTGGGGGCGAATCATTTTCAGTACGTCGTCGGAGGCGATCACGGGTTTGGATTGAAACCGGAACCGGGTATGTTGTTGCATGTGATGGAACAATTGAATGTGCCAAAAGAACACACGGTGCTCGTCGGGGACAGTACTAACGATATCAACGGTGGGCATAACGCCGGGATTCGGGTCTGTGCGGTCGGCTACGGCATGGGGAATCGAGCCAAGATGGAGGCCTGTCGCCCGGACTGGTTTATCGAACGACCGGAAGAATTAATGGAGCTATTCATATGATGACTCAACCGTCGCTCGTATCTCGTGAATCGCATCTCGCGAAAAGAGGTATTCGACGGAACACCGATGTGAAAAGATCCAGCTGGCTCCGCAGCGTTCAGTCCTTAGCTCTTCCCACGCTTCACGCTTCACGCTTCACGGCTCTGATCGTCGCCCTGGCTCTCAGCCTCAGCCTCGACCTTGGCCTGCTCTTTGCGGCATCGTTCGGTCTGGCGGATCGTGTGGTGGAACAGAAACTGGCGAACGGGCTGACGGTGCTCATGGTCGAACGGCATCAGACGCCGGTGGTCTCCCTCAACATGACCTTTAGGGTCGGGGGGGTGAACGAACAGGTCGGTCAAACCGGCTTGGCGCACCTCTACGAACATATGGCGTTCAAAGGCACGAGGACGGTTGGGACAAAGGACTACGAGAAAGAACGCCCCATACTCGAAGAGTTGTTTCGAGTGGGGACCGAGTTGGAGCAACAGCAACGGGAACTCGTACGGGGGAGCCTGGAGAGACCGGCCAGCTCCGAGGATCGTGCAGCGATCGAGGGGCTTCAGAAACGATTCACGGAGTTGCAAGAACAGGCGGGGCAGTTCGTGGCGGGCAATGAGATGGCGTTGCTCTACCAACGCCACGGGGGGGTCGGGCTCAATGCAGCGACCGGCAAGGACTTGACTCGCTATATGATCAGCCTCCCGGCGAATCGTCTGCCTCTGTGGGCTGCACTCGAAGCCGATCGCATGGCGCATCCGGTCCTCCGCGAATTCTACAAAGAACGCGGAGTGGTCATGGAGGAGCGGCGGTTGCGGAATGACGACAGCCCCAGCGGGCTGTTGTTTGAAACCTTCACCTCGGCGGCCTTTCGTGCGCATCAATATGGTATTCCGACGATCGGCTGGGAGTCGGACATCCTGTCGCTCACGCCAGCCGAGACCGAAGCCTTCTTCAAGGCCTATTACGGTCCCGACAATGCGACGATTGCCATCGTGGGCGATATTAATCCGAAGGACGTCATGACCTTGATCGAGCAGACGTTCGGCAAGATACCTGCCGCAGCTCCGCAGCCTTCGATCGTCACCGTCGAGCCGCCTCAACGGGGGGAGCGCCGCGTGGAGGTGGAGTTCGATGCGGAACCGTCGGTGGCCATCGGATTTCACAAGCCGGCGTTGGGCCATCCCGATGATTATGTCTTCGACGTGATCGACGCGGT
>JANYBU010000204.1 GCA_025360665.1 Nitrospira sp. | reverse complement strand
GGGCGGCATCCGTTCGGGAGACTGGACCATGCCGGAAGAAATCAACCGGGTGGTAACCGACTCCATCACCAACTGGTTTTTCACCACCAGCGAAACGGCCAATGACAATCTGCGGCGCGCTGGGGTTACCGATGATCGCATCTTCTTCGTCGGCAACACCATGATCGACACCCTGCTCAAGCAGCTCCCACGCTTGCGCCCGCCTGCTTGTTGGGAATCGCTGAAGCTGAAGCCAAACCACTACTTTGTGGTCACCCTCCATCGCCCGGCGAATGTGGACGGGGAGCAGCAGTTACTACAGCTCTTGCATGCCATCGCCGAAGGTACGCGTGGCTTGCCCGTGATATTTCCGGTCCATCCGCGTACCGCGAAGAACCTGCGTGATCTGGACAGCAAGACGCCGCAACTGAATTATGTCGATCCACTGGGCTACTTAGAATTCAACTACCTGGTGCAGCATGCCCGTGGCGTGATTACCGATTCTGGCGGCATCACCGAGGAGACGACTATTCTTGGAGTACCGTGCTTGACCCTGCGCGACAATACTGAACGTCCTGAGACCATCACGATCGGGACGAACGAACTCATTGGAACCGATCCAAACAAGCTCCCTCCGGCACTGGCACGATTGATGGCAGGGCAGTGGAAAAAAGGTGCGATTCCTCCCAAATGGGACGGCAAGACGGCCGAGCGGATCGTCGAGCACCTGGAGCGAGTGCTGGCACGAAAGTGATTCGGGTCCACCAAAGCTGGAGTACAGACGAGACCGTGCTGGCTGAAGGACCGACCCTCTGGGTGGAGGTAGGTCAGGTAAAAAAAACTTGATGTGCGTGGCGCGTAGGCTTGTCGTAGTAACGTGTCGGCCTGTCTGCGCGCGACGCACAGGCAGAAGGTTGGAGTGGAAACCATCACGAATAATGCGGGTTAGGCAGCTTGGAGGGGGGCAAGCTCCTCCGGAGAAATTGCGGCAAGGCCGAGCTTGCTCAGAACCACATTGATTTGGCTGACCGTCACCGAGGTAGGTGTAATAATCTCCAAACCAATAGGTTCTCCGCTCGCTGAAAAATCCACCAAAACTCCGGGAAGAGCTTCCTCGGTTCGGGTGCTCTTAGCTCCGACCGATCGAGCAAGGTACAGATAGGCGGCAAGCGGTTTGCCTTTGCGGAACGTCACTTCAAGATAGCGGTCCTTCATACATTATCCTTTCACAGGGTACGCGGTAACGACAATGAGGAGCTGCGCGGTCGAATCTGGTTCAACGATCACCGCCCATTCTGCGCCGCGATGTCGGGTGCTCACCATCCATCGTTCCTCTACGACACTCGGCCGATAGGATTCGGCTCGCTCCAGCATCGCTCGCAAGTCGAGTTCGGTAAAATCTCGGTCTTCCATGCGCTTTTCAAGATGAGATGTGAACTCAAGTTCCCATTTCCACCAATCAGGCCAATCCTTCATAGTGGAACCCATTTTCGGCCACCCTCTCCAGCATGTCAACTCAACCGAATTCGACTGTCCTCGTCGCAGCCCCACGGAGTGGCATCGACAACCGAGCAGGAAAGAATGCGGGCTAGGAGCCTGTCCGACATTGACCTTTCTACTGCGGCGAACGATCCGCGACCATCTGCGTCGTTCTCGGCTCGAAAAAATCCTCAACGTATTCCAGCGAATACGCCTCCGGTTTTCCCAAGCCTGCGGCCTCGCATCTGGCAGCACCTCCTTCGCCTCGTCACGAAGGCAATGTCGGACAGGCTCCAGCGTAAGCGACCATCCTGCCTGCCCGATCTGCCAGTCCGGTGGCCGGGAGATGCCGGACTGGAGAACATCCTCAGCAAGATGAATACGTTGGATGCTACGCTGGCGCATGAGCGATAGCAACAATTCCTGGCCTCGAGCACCCGTTGATCCTCCAAGATCGTGCGTGCTAGGGTTCGTGCAGTGATGCCTCGCCTCGTGATACGAACGCAAAACTATGGATCGAACGTGGAAGGTTTATGGAATACTCATCGTCCTTGGTGGCCTACTATTCGGTGGCCTCACAGGTTGCCCCAACGCCGGCTCGTCGTCTGAACCCACCATACCGTCTGCCTCTGTCCCATCCGTTCAGCCCGCAGGGCCAGCTCTCCACGATGCCACGCTGCCGCTCGATCGACAATTGCAGCGAGTCGCGAAGGACCCCCTACAAATAGCCAAAGACCTGCTGAAGGCAATTCAACAACTTGAGGGCAAAGCCCTCCCTGGATATATCGGCGGCGGGAGGTTTCAGAATCGGGAAAGACGGCTGCCTCGCGGTCACTATCGCGAGTACGATGTGAATCCAAAAATACGCGGCCGCTCGCGAGATGCGGAACGGATCGTCATCGAACAAGATACCGGAAAGGCCTACTACACCGGTGACCATTACCGAACGTTCACTCCATTGAATAAGACACCATGACTCCGAAACACACACTGACATTGACCGCCTATCTCCAATCGACGAAGGCCCCCTGGACCACATTGCTGATGGTCAACCACGGGCAGCGCGCTGAATCGCTCGTGCGTGCGCCTGATGGATATGCGCTGAGAGTCATCAAGGGTGCCAAGTGTCAGACCACCGCCGGCCTGTTGACCGAATGTGCACGCGCCCTGGATTTTCCCGACTACTTCGGCCACAACTGGGATGCCCTTGAAGAATGTCTGGCCGACCTGGAGTGGCTGCCGGCCAAGGGCTATATCCTGCTCATCACCGACGCGGCGCACGTGTTGCCCGACGACGAAGCAGAGTATGAAACTTTTCTTGAGATCTTGCGGGATGCGGGAGAGGCCTGGGGAAGCGGACAGGCGGAAATGGGCGCGCGACGACCAACGTCCTTTCACGTGCTGTTCGCTGTATCGGAACGGGAGAAAACCAAGCGGGCCCATTGGGGGATGAAAGAAATCAATGCGGAACCGACTCGGAAGGCGAATACGCAGCAGCGGTCTCCCAAACGTAAACCTTCACACTCCTAGAGTGAGTTGATAACGAACCAGCCGGTGGAATTAACCAGCTGCTCAAGATGTTTCAGGGGAAAATGGAAGCATAACTCGCGGGAGATCGGCAAGAAGATCCCCCTGTCCTACGGGCGCATCTTCTTGGTCACGTTCAGCAAGCCTGTCCAGCGGAAGAGCGCAGAAGACAATCCAGTCGCGACTCCAGAATGTGCGGCGGTGTGAATCGATGCCTGCCAGCGGGCTTCAACGTCGTGGCGATGACCGATGCAAATCCCATGCGTTTCGCGAGCATCGTCAAGAGGCGCCTTCTCGCCCACCAGCTCGGTTTTTCCTTCTTGTCGGCACCACGAACAAACAATCTTCATCGTCGATCCCTTAATCGCTGTCTAGAAGCCCGCATACTACCCGCCTAAACTAGGCAAGAGTCGAGCCGCACTCGGCTGGTAGTATGAAGCAGCACATTTCCAAGGGATTACGCAAAGTCCCTGTCTCGCGGTGAAACAGCCCGTATCCAAAAGTGCTGAGAAGCGTATCTCTTCAGACACTTTTTGGCCCCACTCGCTTTATCACACCGCATGAGCACCCTCGTTCTTGACCGAGGCTCGACTGCATGGTACTGTGCGCCCCCATTATGAAAACCACTCGTTCCGCCAAGCTGTTTGCCGACGCACAGCAGTTGATTCCCGGGGGTGTCAATAGTCCGGTGCGGGCCTTTCGCTCCGTCGGAGGCCAACCCCGGTTTATCAAGCGCGCCAAAGGTGCTCGCCTCTACGATGTCGATGGGAACAGCTACATCGACTATGTCCTGTCATGGGGCCCGATGATTTTGGGTCATGCCGCCCC
>JANYBU010000246.1 GCA_025360665.1 Nitrospira sp. | reverse complement strand
ACGACACCCCCTTCCCCCCAAGAAATGGTGCGCCCGCGTTGCCGCCGGCGCTTAGTGATCGCCAAACTGGTTAGTGCAGTCTACGGACTGGCAAGCGAGCCGGGGGAAAATGGCCTGGCACGATTGCACACCCTTCGTGTGTATCTACGAATTTGACTCCTGCCCCGGAGCTTGCGGAGGGCTTGCTGTGTTTCTGCTCCAGTGACAAGTCGGGTCTTCGAAGCCTGATATCCATCCGAACGTCCCCGCCCCCCCCGATCCAGTGCTTGACCGTGCAGTAGTCTCCAACCCGACGGAGCGTATCGTTGAACATGAGAAAGAAAAGTTTCGATTTTGCTTCTCTCGCGTTGCGCGTCAGAACAATCTGAAACTGTTCTGTTGGCACTCTGATCCCTAACGAGCAGAAGTACCGATGCTCCTCAAACTCCCGTGGCTGACTGTCGATGTCTTTGCTGATGTACTTGGAGAGATACCGGGCTAGTTTGACCGGGGAGGTTCCAGGCCGTGGTCCCTTCACATTCACTTGACCCTGTGCTTTACCGACGATCTTGTACCAACAGCGGCGCAGGAGACGAATATCCTGAAATCCACGCACAGCCAAATGTGGATGGATCGCCCCGCGCTTCTGGCATTCCAACACCGCCACGTAAGGCATCGAGTAGCCACCGCGAGAAAGCATGCGCCGTAAGCGCTCCAGGTCGGTCAACACTCGCTCGCGATCTTCGACATTGTCGCGATAGGTCAGCGTGACCAGATGGTCTGCTCCGATGGAAAGGCATTTCCGTCTGATCTCGCCGGTTGCCCGGGCTCGTGCTCGCTTTTCATTCTGTTCTTTGTTCAGTGACTTGCCCTTGAGCCCTCGCTTGCCCGGATGCGGATCAACCTTTCCCCACGAGCTCTCAATCCATTGCTTCCCAAAGTCGTGAATCTTGACTGACCATGTCGAACCGCCAGATGAATGTGTGTGTGAGTGGGATTCCGTGTGATCGACGAGAAATGTCTTTCTGACAAGTTTAGGAGCTGCCGGGGGACCGGCAGCCGTGCGCCGGTGGCTCTCGCCATCCGACGCATCGCCTGCTGCTCCTTGACCCTCGCTCCGTGGTTCTCTGGAATCTCACTGCTTATTCATTTATACGTTTACCTAACGTTTTAGACTGTAACCGAAAATGTAACCATACTCATGCTATTTGCCCGCTCCGCAGGCAATCGTGCGCAACTCAGCTGACTCACCTAACCAGGCCATTCCATTGGTGATTCTGTTGGTTCTGGTGAGGGTAAAGGAGGAGAAGAAAGTGGGTCTGTCGCTATTTGTAAACCGCAGGTTGGAGATTCCCCGCTAACTCAGTCTCTTCGTGGCCTTGCCCTCCCCTACAAACTGGCGAGAACGCCAAAACCCATTCATGCGGCTCGTGTATCACCCCATACCGTCGTGGCACGACAGATGGGCGCATTCAGTTTCTCTCGCTCACGAACATGGACACGTGTCACGGATCGATGGCATGGCATCACGCGGTCAGTGTAGACTCACCGCTTGGTACCATACCGGAATAGAACTCGGTTCTTTATGATTCTTCCAGAAGGGTGCGGCGATGGAACGTTGGCGTGGGAAATGGGCGCTCGTCACCGGAGCGAGCGCAAAGATCGGCTTGGCGCTGGCTGCACAATTGGCCGCCAGTGGCGCCAACCTAATCCTGACCGCACGTCGGCGCGAGCGCCTGTAGACACTGGCAGAGACGCTTTCAAAGCAGCACGGGATCGGCATGCTCAATACCCGAGCTTCAGAATGGGGCGGATTAAATATTCCTCCCCTTCAGTCAAGCCGGCCTGTATCGGTTAAAACCGGAGATTGATCAGCTTGCTGATTTTGCTTCGGCTATATTGAATAGGAGGGGTAGTCATAGCAGGTCACTCCCCTCAATCCGGTCAAGGGCTTAAACTACGATTCTCGGTACCTTAAACCGGACAGTTCGTAAGGGGTACAAGTCGGGGAGCGATCTTGACTAGGCCATGCCATGCTACTGAAGCGAGTAATGGTTCTGAGGGTGTCTGCCAATGGGGGACAGGGAAAGTAGTGAGACCATCTCTTCGGCTGATCGTTCTGATCGCCTGCATCCTGGCGCCTCCAGGAGTGCTGAGTCCCGCGTCGGCCCTGGCGGGCGAAACGTTCGCACGGGTTCGCGCGAACGGGGAAGTGCGGTGCGGGATCAGCGAACAATTGGCCGGCTTCTCCTTCAAAGATGTGTCCGGTCGCTGGCAGGGCTTGAACGTGGATTTCTGTCGGGCCGTTGCGGCCGCCGCCCTGGGTGATGCCGAAAAGGTGGTCTTGGTTCCAGTGAGCGCCTCAGCCCGATTCCCGAGATTGCTGTCCGGCGAGGTCAACCTCCTCGTGCACACCGCGACCCGGACCTTGGGACGCGAAGCGGGCATCGGTGTCCTTTTCGCGGGGGCCCTCTTCTATGACACGCAAGCATTCATGGTGCCGCGCAGCAGCAAAGCCCGACGGATCGCGGACTTGAACGGCGTCACAATCTGCGTCGAAACAAAAACGACGCACGAGATAAACCTGGCGAGCACCTTTAGCGCGCAGAGCCTGAAATATACCCCGCTCGCCATGGATTCCCTGGCAAGCGTCACGAGCGCGTTCTTCGCCGACCGCTGCCAGGCCTTCACCTCCGACCGGTCCCAGTTGATGGCGATACAATCGACGGCACCAGGCGGCCCGGAGGGATACACCATTCTGCCTGATGCCATTTCTAGGGAAACAGGAGGTCCAGTTGTGCGGCGCGGCGATGATGAGTGGTTCACGCTGGTCCAATGGGTGTTGTTTGCGCTCATCGAAGCGGAGGAGCGCGGCGTCACCCGCGCTAACGTACGCGCTCTGCACAGCACCGCAACCGATCCGGTGCTGCGCCAGTTTTTGGGCGCCAGTGGCCACCTGGGCAAAATGCTCGGAGTCAACGCGGATTGGGTCGTCCAGGTCGTGGCGGCGGTCGGGAACTACGGCGAAATCTATGAGCGCAACTTCGGCAAGCAGAGTGCGCTCCCGATCGAACGGGGGCTCAATCAGCTTTGGACCCACGGAGGCTTGCTGGATGCGCCCCTCTTTCAGTAGCCTGCCGCCTGCGTCGCATCATCCCGGCCAAGCTCTATGGGACTCTCCAACATTTCAAAGCTCCGAAAGGCATTTTAATTTCAACGGGTGGATTCACAAAAGGCACGTACAAATTTGTTGAAGGAAAGCCACTTGTACTGTGGGATGTGTCCTCACTCATCAAACTACAGAAGATCTTGGAGAAGTAGCAGCGACTCCGGATGATAAATCGGCTGTACATATGACCGCATCACTGAATTATGAGGTTTTGTGCGCTTCAGACGAGCCGCTCGTCCCTTTACTTGTCCATATCCCCCACAGCTCAACTGTAGTACCCGCTGACGTGCGACATGGGCTTCTTCTCGATGATATTGAGCTAGAGCGCGAGCTACTCGTGATGACCGATTGGTACACGGATCAACTCTTTAATCACGTCCTCGACGTGGGCGGGACGATGTTTGTAAATCGGTGGAGTCGGCTCGTCGTTGACCCCGAAAGGTTTCCCAATGACGCCGAGGAGATCATGGCTGTCCGTGGTATGGGGGCGGTGTACATAAAGACTTCAAATGGCCGAATTTTGCGAAATGATGAGCTGAACCTTAACCGCGAGGAACTTCTGAGCCGGTACTTTCATCCATACGCCGAAGCGATGGCCAATCAGGTTGATCGGATACTTGATCGGCACGGCCACTGTCTGATTGTTGATGGACACTCATTCGCGTCGAAACCACTCTCATATGAACTCGATCAGACCTCAGATCGACCGGAACTCTGTATCGGCACGGATGCCGTTCACACATCCCCAAAACTGATTCAGGCCATAGAAGAGATTTCTGCAAGTGAGGGAGTCATAACAGCCTGTAACCGTCCATTTAGTGGGACCTACGTCCCCTTGCCATTCTGGCACAAAGACCGGCGAGTAGCGGGAGTCATGATCGAAATTCGACGCGATCTCTACATGGATGAAGCAACCGGTGAACCTATTGACAGATTCCTGCAGGTCCGCGGCTTAGTAAACCGGATTATTGACGTTGCCGTTTCGCTTTCTTTAGAGAACTAATGGAAAATCCGAAGCCTGCGCAGTGGCAGATCTCTGATGCACTAAAACTCTTTGCCGATGGAGTGACCCTTGCCTATCACGAGGCGAGAAACGTTCGACACATCATCAAGGACCATTATGAGCCACAGGATGGTTACGAACGCCTGGTTAATCTACCGGCCAACCGACTCAAAGCCTGGGAGGCTCTGCAGACTACTCGGAAAACTGCCCGTGACTTATCAACCGCTGATAAGGTCTTGCAGGTCTTTCAAAAGCGTTTTGACTGCGACCTCGCCGACCTGGAGCGGCTCTATAGGCACCCCAAATGGGAAGACGCGAAGGGTTATGGAGGCCATGCTTGGATTCGCGTGACTCAACTTCTTCTAAGCCTCCGTGATGCACTTAGCAATTCAGATCGGGCTGCAATTGCCGCAGTGTGTGATGCATTGTTACAAGCCAGACACAATAACGGGACACTGCGAGGCAAGATCCGCGATCTCGATACTTATGCGAGCATCACAACTGACTCTTGGTGGTGACAACAGTCAGCAGCTGACGGAGCCACTCTTTCTAAAAGTCTGACAGTATTCATCCATAACCGACATTTTCTCTAGCCAAGGAGCCATTCAGACTTCTAACCGATAAGAGCTGTGCTAAATTTGTGCTAAAAAATTCCCTAAAGACCAAGACACATTGGAATCAATGGAGACAGTGAACGCTACCTAACAGCCCGATACAAAGAGAAAAACGGGGAAACCATTTGAAACACCGAGCCTTTTCAAAAACGTCTGGCTCCCATTCCTAAACTGCTGCTCCTACGACAGGCCCTGTCCCTCAATCATGTGGTTAAGTACCAGGGTTGCGCTTCTATTACACTCACTGATCCGGACGCCTACACAGTGCACGAGAATACGACATTCTTCATAGGGCTCCTCGCCCTGAAAAGAATGTGACCACTTTTGTGACCGGACAAGGCTGGAAAGGAAAGGAAAGAACGGGAATGTATAGACTAAAGAGAATGCTACAGAACCTCGATATTGCTAGCTAAATTGGGGAAACCATTGCAATAGCGAGCTTTGTGAGAAATGGCCATTTGTCACTCTTAATCAGCGGGCCGTAGGTTCAACCCCTACACGGCCCACCAAACCAAACTTCGTTCGTGCCGTTCGCCTAGATATCAGGGGAACGGATATACCCCTCCAGTAGACTTGTCGTTTCATCAGATACCGCACTTCGCGCGTGCCGCCGTATTCGATCACGTGGCGTTAACGAATTCCGATCTGCCCTTCGTGCACTGACTGTTGGGCAATGCTTTCGCCTTCCGTTCCATCGCCCGTCTGACTTTCGCGAGATCGAAACGAGCCATGCGACCCAACCACTGCACGGAGATCTCCTCCTTGCGATAGGCCCGCTGGATGGACTTCGGGCTCATCGGAGTGCCGCCGCCAATTCCTTCATCGTGAGCAAATCCTTTTTCATGCCCAATCCTTTCTGCCGGTTCGGCTCAGCGCCGCGCTGACCATACCGGTGTGAGATGAGTGTGGGAAGTACCCTGCTT
>JANYBU010000236.1 GCA_025360665.1 Nitrospira sp. | reverse complement strand
TTGGTACTTGTCCGACTGCTTCCCATCCAACTTGCCCTGAATCACTTGAATGATTTCGGATTCGACGACGGGCAGATCCCCCTCATACACATTGCCGGTCGAACCGTTGATCGACAGATAGTCTCCCTCGCGGAACACTTTGGCCCCGATGCGAACGGACTGGCTGTCCAGGACTTCCACCGCATCGCAGCCGGCCACGCACACCTTACCCATTTGCCGGGCGACCACCGCCGCATGGGATGTCATCCCGCCCCGCGCCGTCAAAAACCCCGCAGCGGCGTTCATCCCATGAATATCGTCCGGGCTCGTTTCCTGTCTGACCAACACCACGCGAGTACCAGCCGCTTTCATCGTCACGGCCCGATCGGGAGTGAGGGCAATCTTCCCGGCTGCCGCGCCAGGACCGGCTGGGAGGCCTTTCCCCAGCGGATTGGATTTTGCTTCTTCATTCGTGTCGAAAATCGGGTAGAGATATTGTGCCAATTGCTCCGGCCCGATCCGCTGCACCGCTTCCTGCTTCGAGATCAGGCCTTCTCTGACCATATCGACCGCAATCTTCACGGCGGAGATGCCGGTCCGTTTGCCGACCCGCGTTTGCAGCATATAGAGCTTGCCCTCTTGGATCGTAAACTCCAGATCAAGCATATCCCGGTAATGTTTTTCGAGCTTCTTGTAGGTGTGCTCCAGTTCCTTGTAGGCCTCTGGCACATTCTTCGCGAGCGCATTCACCGGGAGCGGAGTCCTGATGCCCGCCACGACATCCTCACCTTGGGCATTCATCAAACACTCTCCGAAAAAGTTCTTATCGCCGGAGGCCGGATCGCGCGTAAACGCCACACCGGTGCCGCTCGTCTCTCCCATGTTGCCGAATACCATCGCCACCACATTGATGGCCGTGCCCCACGAGTCGGGAATCCCATAGAGGCGCCGATAGGTGACGGCCCGCGCGCCGAACCAGGACGAAAAGACGGCGTTCACGGCCAAGCGAAGCTGTTCGAGCGGCTCATCGGGGAATTCCTTCTTGGTCTCTTCCTTGATGAGCGCCTTAAAGCTGGCGACCAATTCCCGGAGATGCCGCGCATCGAGATGGGTCTCGTGCGTCACGCCCACCTCGGCCTTCTTCTGCTTGAGGATCGCTTCGAAATGTTCGCGCGGCACGCCCATGACGATGCTGCCGTACATGGACACAAAACGCCGATAGCTGTCCTGCGCAAAACGATCGTTGCGTGTTTTTGCCGCCAGCCCCTCGACCGTCTTGGTCGTCAGACCGACATTCAGCACCGTGTCCATCATGCCCGGCATCGAGGCCCGGGCGCCGGATCGGACCGAGACCAGCAACGGCCGCTCAGGATCGCCAAGCCCCATGCCCATCGACCGCTCGACCCGCTTGAGCGATTTCAGCGCGGCCTCCCACATGCCGGGAGGATACTGTTTCCCGTTCTTGTAATATTCGACACAGGCCTCGGTGGAAATCGTGAAACCGGGCGGAACGGAGATGCCGAGATTCGTCATTTCGGCAAGCCCGGCGCCCTTCCCGCCGAGGAGCTCTTTCATGTTGGAGGTCCCTTCGGCTTTGCCGTCACCAAAGTAGTACACGTATTTCTTTGCCACGGTGCCCTCTCCTTCGCGTTGAGTTCAGTTCAATGGACGAGTGATGCCCCATGGCCGGAGACGGACTCCAGACGCAGCCGATACCGGCTGACCAGATACCATTTCGCCACCAGCCAGAACGCAATGACTGTCACGACAAACAGCATCAATATGAGCAACCGATAGTCGGCGTGAATCCCTCGATCCACATAATACTGCCCGTCCGGCCCTTGCCGAAACTTGATCTCCCGTTGAATCTGATGGGTCTTGCCGGACGGATCGGATAGATTGATCCACTCCGAGCAGAGAGGTACCGGGTCCGCCGCCCCCGTAACGGACTGCCAGCCGAGCCGCAGACAAATATCCTGTTTGGAGTTGAATACATCGGGGGTCGTCGCCAGTTCATCAAGGTTGATCCCACTGGCCCATAGCCCGACCAGAACGATCGCGTTGCAGAGAATCATCATGGCAAGAGACACCACCCAGGCGAATCGTCGAACAAGCGCCTTGCGTGACTCGGTATCACCAGTCGCTGTGGTCTCGACATCCATGGAGGGATGTTGTGCCATGGTTACATATCCTGCCTAACTCCCTTGTACCACAATCTGTGAAAAGTCCGCGAATCTGCGGAAGAACTCATCCACTTCCTGGAGCAGCGACAACCGGTTACTCCGGACGGCCGGATCCTCCGCATTGACCATGACCGCTGCGAAGAACGCATCGATGGCAGGCTTCAGCTCAACTAAATAATCTATTGCATATCCATATTGCCCTGCATGCATAAACCCGGTCATCTTATCTCTTTGTGTCTGCGAAACGGAATCGTGCAGATCCCGCTCTGATTGGGCCTGGAAGCGAGTTGGGTCTACCGGCTTCCGATCCCATCGCTCTTTTTCGACCAACCGGTGTGCGCGCTTGAAGCCAACGATCAACGAATCGAATTCAGGTTTCACAGTCATACTTTGCAGCGCCTGCATTTTTGCCAGAAGATCTCGAAGTTCGAAAGACTGTCGATCGGCGACATACAGAACTGCATTCATCACATCATCCCGCAACCCATGGATGGTCCTGACATAATGACGAACTCGTTCAAAAAGAAACTCGACTAGCCGCCGCTGGGCATCGCCACTTTGCACAGGGTCCGTCTTAAACCCAGATTCCGCCACGATTGCCCGCGCATTCTCTACCGCTTGTCCAAGATCCAGCATGATTGCCCCTGCACCTTCTAAAAGAATGCGGACAATCGCCGTGGCATGGCGTCGCAACGCGTATGGATCTTCGGAACCAGTCGGTACAATCCCCACATGAAAAAATGCCGCAAGTGAATCCAGCCGATCGGCCAGAGATAAAACTTGGCCTTCGACCGTTTTCGGCAACTCCCCTTCGATCGACCGAGGAAGATATTGATCCCTGATGGCCTGACTCACCGCAAGAGACTCTCCATCATGCTTCGCATATTCCCCACCCATGATGCCTTGGAGTTCAGGAAACTCCCCGACAATCCCTGTCAGAAGATCGGCCTTACAAATTTTTGCAGCCCGTTGGCATTCCGATAAATCGGGGGAACTAATGGGGGAGTGCCCCACGCTATCACAGATATTTTCGACAATTCTCTCTATCAGTTCGCCAACCCGTTCCTGCTTCTGTGCCATCGTGCCGAGCTTCTGGTGGAACGTGACACCGGCAAGTTTCGTCACACGTTCCTCCAGCTTGACCTTCCGGTCTTCGTCGAAAAAGAACTTCGCATCGGCCAGACGCGCAGCCAGGACCCGCTCGTTGCCTTCGCGAATCAATCCCATGTCTTTGGCTCGATTGTTCGTCACCGCGATGAAATGGGGAACCAGCTTCCCAGTCTCTTTGTGCAACAAGGAGAAAAACCCCTGATGTTCTTTCATGGAAGTGATCAAAATCTCTTGCGGCACTTCCAGGTAGGCGGACTTGAACGAGCCGATAATGGCATTGGGGCATTCGGTCGTATAGACCGCCTGATCCAACAGGTCTCCGTCCACATTCAACGTAAAGCCGGTTTCCTTGCACAAAGCCGCAATCTGTTCTTCGATCATGTGGCTGCGGCGCTGCGGATCCGGAGTGACCCCCTGACGTTCCAGCCCCTTCAGATAGGACTCGGCGTCTCGAACCACAATCCCGTTCGCACTCCCTAACACGCGATGGCCTTCCGTCCTGTTGCCGGCAGTAATCCCCGAGACTTCGATCGGAAGCGTGGCCCCTCCGTACAACGCCACCAGCCACCGCACCGGTCGAGCGAACCGCACGCCGGTGTTATTCCACTTCATCGCTTTCGGAAACGAGAGTCTCGCGATCAACTGCGGGAGGAGTTCTTCCAGGACCACCTTGGCGGGCCGGCCCGGTTCCTGCTTCACCGCAAAGAGATATTCCCCCTTCGGAGTCTGGCGAACTTGAAGATCTTGGACGGAGACTCCCTGCCCTGCAGCAAATCCCGTCGCCGCTCTGGTCGGCTGGCCGGCCTGATCGAACGCCACCGCTTTAGAAGGCCCCATCGCTTCCTTGACCATAGAGGTTTGCTGAGTCGCGAGGCCCTCAACCACCAGGGTCAATCGCCGTGGAGTTCCCAGCGTACGGGCGGATTGAAAGGCGAGACGTTGGCCTTTCAACAGTTGCTCAGCCGAATCTTTGAGGACAATCAGGGCAGGAGCGATGACCTGGTAGGGAAGTTCTTCGACGCCGATCTCGAGCAACAACTCGGCAGCGGTCGCTGGGGAGAGGCGCTTCCCCTTCTTCACAGGAGAAACCGGACGACGAGGTTTCTGAGTCTGTGTCATGGATCCTTCTGCGATTCTTTATGAGCGGCGGGCCACAGCTTTGGAACGCGCAGCTGATACCTTCGCTCCAACATGCCCCGTCCCGCGATTGAGCAGTGGATGCCCCATCGCCGCCCGCTCTTCGATGTAGCGTTCGGCACATTGACGTGCCAACGCGCGAACCCTGGCGATATAGCCCGTACGCTCCGCTACACTGATAGCCCCCCGGGCATCGAGCAGATTGAAGAGGTGCGAAGATTTGATACAGAACTCGTAGGCCGGGAGCGTCAACCGCTTCTCGCGATTCGCCAGCAGCCGCTTACATTCTCCCTCGAACGATTGAAACGTGGCCTTGAGCATCGCCACATCGCCTTCTTCGAAATTATAGGCGGAGAATTGCACTTCGGTTTCGTGATGGATATCTCCATACGTGACTGAATCGTTCCAGGCGAGGTCAAAGACGTTATTCACCTGTTGCAGATACATCGCGATGCGTTCAGTCCCGTATGTGAGTTCGACAGTAATAGGATTCAACTCGATCCCGCCGATTTCCTGGAAGTAGGTGAACTGGGTGATCTCCATCCCATCGAGACGCACCTCCCAGCCCAGACCCCAGGCGCCCAGCGTGGGGGACTCCCAGTCGTCTTGAATGAACCGGATGTCGTGCTGCTTCGGGTTAATCCCTAATTGGGCCAAGCTCTCCAAATACAACGATTGAATGTTGTCCGGCGCCGGCTTCAGCACGACCTGATACTGATAGTAGTGCTGCATGCGATTCGGATTCTCGCCGTATCGTCCATCCGTAGGACGGCGGCATGGTTGGGGATAGGCGGCCCGCCAGGGTTCCGGGCCAAGGGACCTGAGGAACGTGGCTGGATGAAAGGTGCCGGCCCCCATCTCCAGATCATAGGGTTGATGGATGACGCAGCCTTGGTCGGCCCAGTAGTGATGCAGCGTGAGAATGAGATCCTGGAAGGTCACGAACAGTCCAGTCGTTGTTACGGAGGTCTAAATTCTCGCGCTAAACGCTTTGAAATGAGCGGAGAAGCTAACAGGAATGCGCAGAGCCTGTCAAGGCACAACCCCTCTAGGATCAAGGAGTTGCAACACATTGTCTCTACAGAATGGATAGACGTTACGGATCAGAGCCCCATAAATAATTCCGCTCAAATTTTCAGATCCACTCTTGACGGAATCAGGCGCGGTACTCTATTGTCGCAATTCTTGATTAACTCACTCTGAATTAGATCGACCTGACTATGAGACTCTCAAAAAAAAGCGAGTACGGACTTCGTGCACTGCTGGAACTCACGCTCTTCTATGGCAAGGAGACGCTACAGCGCCACCAGATCGCGACGCGCCAACATATCCCCCTCGAATTTCTTGAACAGATTCTCTTGGCACTGAAACGAGCCGGCCTCCTCTCGAGTCGTCGAGGGATGAAGGGCGGCTACGCACTGATTAAGTCTCCGGGAGAGATTACCCTCGGCCAAGTGATTCGCATTTTGGATGGCCCCCTCGCTCCCATCGGATGTGTGAGCAAGACGGCCTATCAGAAATGCGGGGACTGCCCCTATGCCGAACATGCCCAATGTCCGCTGCAGCATGTGATGGGTACGGTGCGTGATGCCATTGCCGGCATCCTGGACCACTACACGCTCGACGACTTCGTCTCCGGGCATCGCAAAGGATAATCATGGATCTCGTCGTGCTCGTGCTGATCACGTTCGTGGCGGCCACCGTCAATGGCGCCTTGGGGTACGGCTTTTCTTCGATTACGGTTCCGGTCGCGCTGCTGTTTTACACCAATCGCATTCTGAATCCGGCGTTGGTGCTCGTAGAGTTGGTGATCAATGGATACGTCCTCTTCATCAACCGTAAGAGCATCCCGAACATTTGGTGGCGCGTGGCACCCATTCTGATCGGCCTCCTGATCGGTGTGGCGATCGGCAGCTACATTCTCTCCCTCGTTCATCCGGCGTGGGTCAAGTTTGTGACCTACTTCATGCTGTTGCCATTGATTCTGCTCCAAGCTGCCGGTATCAGAAAACCCATCAAAGCTGAAAAAGCCATCGCAATACCTTTCGGAGTGGGGATCGGAACACTGTATTCCGTCACCACCATCTCAGGCCCTCCCCTTGCGCTCCTGTTCAACAATCAAGGATATGCCAAACAGGATTTTCGGGCCGCGCTTGGCGTCATTCGAGTGGGAGAAGCGGTCTTCACGGGAATCGCCTACTATTTCATTGGACTCTACAGCTACGGCAGCATGGAAATTATTCCGTATATCATCCCCAGCGTCCTGTTGGGAATTCCTCTCGGGAGCTATCTCATTCGTTGGATGGACCCTGAATCGTTCAGGCGGATCTGCATGGCCTTCGATGCCTTGGTCGTTGCGTTCGGATTGTCCAGGGTGCTCATCGAATTGAACCTGACCACCGCGTTCACCACATACAGCATCCTCACGATCGTGATGATGCTCAATGCCTACTTATTGTTTCGATTTTTTCGGGACAGGACCGTCCCCTAAGGAAGAAGGGAAGAAATACCGGCCTGACCAGCGACAGCCGCGCCGTTCACCGGAACACCGTCATCGTCCGCCGCCTGCGCGACAACCAGCACACTTGCGAGCATGGCGCAGAACACCAGCACCACCCCAACCAACTAATCGCACTTTTCTACATCTATATCGGCAAGAAATGCCGATATGGTCACGCCGAACCTCTCAGTATGACCATCAATTTACATACTCAAGCGCACCGATTGAATCAAGTCTCTACTATCCCTCTCCTCATTCTGCAGGCTCCGCACGCCACTTACGGTGACTCAAACCTACCATTCCATGTTCTGTAGTCTAAACCTAGCCGCTCCCGACATATCCACGATCTGATTCTCATTCTTAAACACTCACAGCTGGATGGGACGACGCTCTTCGAGCGGGATATAAACTGTATGGTCTCCCCTTCAGGCTCTACACTCCAATATTTTGACGCACCGACACAATCATCTAATTATATGGATAAATCGACTAGCTACAACGAGTAACAATGGCACATGCTTTGCTCTTGGCTCAATCGTGTTCGTCTTCTTTCTTGCCAGTACCACGCACGAAGTAGACCGAGCCTAAATCAAGACAAACTCGTTTCTTTATGGAGCAACACATGAGCGCTTTGACCAAGAATCAATTCGTCCCGCGGATCGGAGCCACAAAGACTGCTCGCATGCCCCTATGCCTGACCGCCATTGTTACGGGCCTTCTTCTTTCGATCATGCCCCTTCTTACCGGATGCGGAGGAGGAGGCGGCAGTGAAGGTGCCCCATCAATCACCACTACTTCGACCCCTAC